>PHCH01000072.1 GCA_002840785.1 Betaproteobacteria bacterium HGW-Betaproteobacteria-4
ATCCACGCCCATGCCGCCGATCATGATTGGTACTAGCTCGTGCTTGCCAAGGCGCAAGCGGAAATCGTCCACACGCTTCATCATTTTCCTTATGAATACCGGCCGGTCCCCTCGCTCGCGGCCAAGTGGCGGATTTTACGCCAATGTTAAGACCGATGCGTGACGAGCCGGGGATAAATCAAGTTTCGCCCAAGCGACTGTGGCTAAACTTGCCACTTCGATCGATTCCCTGGCGATAGGTTCACATGCGTTTCTCAACTCACCCGTTCTGGCTGGTCGGTTTCCGGCCGTTCTTCGCCCTGGCCTGCCTGGCCGGGATGCTCCTGCCGCTCGCCTGGGCGCTGATTTTCAGCGGCGCCGTGGCGGCTCCGGTCGCCAGCTTCACCTCCGTTCAGTGGCACGCCCATGAAATGTTCTTCGGTTTCGGCTGGGCGGTGCTCGGCGGCTTCCTGCTCACCTCGACCAAGAACTGGGTCAATATCCGCGGCTACCACGGTCCGGCGCTCATGCTGCTGGCCGCCGCCTGGATCATCGAGCGGATCGGCATGAGCCTTGGCGGAAGCTGGCCGAAAGCCCTGTTCCTGCTCAGCAACAACCTCTTTCTCGGCAGCATTGTGGCCATGCTGCTATGGACGCTGATCCGCCATCGCGACGCCGACAGCTACCGCGACAACGCCTTTTTCCTGATCATGTTGCCCGGCTTTCTGCTGGCCAAATACTGGATGCTCGAAGGCGGCGACTTCACGGCCGGCTACAGCATGGCCATGGCGCTCTTTCGCCTGGCCTTCCTGGTCATGCTCGAACGGACGCTGACCGGTTTCATGAAGGCCGCCTTCCAGGCGCAGATCCTGCGCCATCCGGGGCTGGACATGGCGATCAAGGTGCTCGGCCTCGTGCTGATTCTGGAATTTGCCCTGCCCCGCCCGTTGACCGCAGCAATCTCGCTGGGGCTGGCGGTGCTGCTGGCGATCCGCTTCGTTTTCTGGAAACCGCAGCAGGCCTTCAAGCGTCTCGACATCGGCGTCATGTACATCGGCTATCTGTGCATCGTCGCCCAGCTTTTGATCGAGGCGCTCGGCCACGTCATGAGCTTTGTCTGGATCGGCTCGGTGTCCGTCCATTTATTCACCTTCGGCGCCATGGGCCTGGTCATTCCAGGCATGATCGTGCGCATTTCCAAGGGGCATACCGGGCGCAAGGTCGTCTTCGATGGCGGCGACAAGCTGGTGCTCATCATCATGCTCGTCGCCCTGGTCGCCCGCGTCGTCGCCCCGCAATTTGCCCCGGCCGCCTATCTCGGCTGGATACATTTGTCGGCGACCTGCTGGTTCATCGCCTTCGCCATCCTCGCCTGGCGCTACATTCCGATTCTGTTGCAGCCGCGTATCGACGGCCGCGAACACTAAAGCACGGCTTGGAACAGCTCCAGTTGCGGCGGGCCGAGGTAGAAATCGCGCGGCGACTGGCCGGCCTGCATGTGCGCCTTGCGGAAGGCGTCGGACTGCGTCCAGTCGGCGAAGGATTGCTCGGAATCCCAGACCGTGTGCGAGGCAAACAGCGTGCGTTCTTCGTTGGTATCGCCGCGCAGCAGGTTAAAGGAGACGAAGCCGGGCACCTCGCTGAGGTAGCTGTTGCGGTTGCGCCAGTGGGCGACGAAATCGTCCTCCTTGCCGAGCGCGATGCGAAAACGGTTCATGGCGAGAAACATGGGAACTCCCTGGAAAGTGCTCAACAAAATCTGCGCATGCTTGTTGCTTACCCGGAGATACCGCAATCCTGACAGCAACCACCATGAACGCATTCGATAACGACGACAAACTCGACTTCGGCCAACTGCCGCCGGCCGTAGACCACCTGCTGCAACAAGGCGTTGCCGCCCATTTCACTCATCCGGAGCTGGCCGAAAACGCCTTCCTGACCGCCCTCGCCCTGGCCCCGGATGCCCTGCCGGCGCACCGCTGTCTGGTCAAACACTACAACCGCTGTCGGCAATTCGACAAGGCGCTGAGCGCCGCCCAAGGCTGGGTCGCTGCCGCCGCCCGGCAAGCCGACCTGTCCGACAACTGGCTGCTCTGGCAAGCCGCCCCCGGCAGTGCGCTGGCCGCGCTCAAGGCCCTGGCCTTCATCCATCTGCGAAATGGCCAGCCGGCTCAGGCCGAAGCCGCCATCAAGCGCGTGCTGGCGCTGGACCCGGAAGATGGCGTCGGCGGCTCGGTGATTGCTGCCTTGATCGACGAAACCCTGCTCGCGGTTTGATTTTTGCCAATTTTTCCGGTTGACCGTAGCAATCCCACGGTCAACCGGAAATTTTGCCCAAAATTGAAATGATCAGGCCGCCACCTCCGCCTGATCCATGGCCCGGAACATCGAGCAGCGGCGGAAGACGTCTTCCGTCGGCGGCAAGGCTTTCTGGCTGCAGTATTTCGCCACCAGTTTGGCCAGTCCCTTGATGTCTCGACCCGACGCCTTCGGGAAAATATCGGGCAGGCGGTCGTGCAGGTCAGCCGACAGATTCAGGCCAAATTGCGCCGCCATGACACCCCAGATTTTCTTTCGATCAACGCGATCCGGTGGATAGAAACGGATCAGCGCAATGCAGCGCGAGACGATGGCTTCATCGATGTCGTCGACGCGGTTCGTCGTCAGGAAGAGCAGCCCGTTGAAATACTCAAGCACGCGCAAGAACACGCCGACGACGGCGTTCATCGTGATGTTGTCGTCGCGCTTCTTGATGTAAACATCGGCCTCGTCGATGAGCATGACCGCCCCCCAGCGCTGGGCGCGGGTCAGCACTTCCTTGAGCGCCACTTCCATCGCCGCCACGTTCAGGCCGAGCTGGCCGGAATGCACGCGGTAGAGCGGCCGGCGGATGATCTCGGAATACACCTCTGCGGTCAGTGTCTTGCCAACGCCGGGTGGCCCGGCGCACAACACGGTCGTCCCGCCCGACTTGCCGGCGACGATGTCGTCCATCAGCACGTCCATCTCGGCGGTCAGGATGTCGATCAGATCGGTCTGCTCGGGCGGCAGAACCAGCTTGGTCTTGAGTTCCGGCTGGTAGGCGTAGGGTGCCATGTCATCGACGTGCACCCAGACGTAATGATGCAGGTCGAGGTGGAACATCAGCATGTAGAAATGCACCGGCAGCTCGGTGAACAGGCCCTTGGCGATGCCGGCCTGGGTTTCCTCGATCTCCGCCTCCTCCTTGCCGGACAGCCGCGAATTGCGCTGCACGCGGCGGACGAACTTGGCCATGATGTCACCCGTCGCGTCGAGCGCCAGCACACGCTCGCCGAGGATGCTCTCGTCGTTGACCAGCCGGGCCGGGCTTCCGGTCGATGACAGGATGATCATGTCCTTGCGCGAGTAATCGGTATCGCGGTGCGTCGCCGTCGGGTTCTCGGCGAAGTAGCCGACGCCGGTCCCGGAAAACTGCGCGCCGTATTGCCCGCGCCAGTCGAAATAGCGCTCGACGCCTTCGTCATAGCTGGCCAGCAAGGCCGGCGTTTCCTTGACGAAACCCTTGGTGGCAAAGACTTCGGGGATGGTCCGACCAGCGATGTCGGGGCCGGAAATGCGTAGCGTCGCGGTCGCCAGCCGCGCCTTGGCGTTGGCTTTGAGTTCGATGAAGATCTTGCCGGTTTCCTCTTCGGAAGGCGGCGTGAAATCGAGCCGCGTCACCACGTAGGCCAACGGCTTGCCGGTAATACCGGCCGAAAAAAGCCAGCCGCGCGAAGCGTTTTCGGCCAGATAACGGGCGATGGCCGGCACCGCCATTTCCAGCTCCTCGGCCTCGAAGCGCCGGCCACCTTCATGCAGCGCCTGGCGCAAGGTGGCGATCTGCGCCGCCCGCGCCCGCAACTCGCTGTCGCCTGCCGCGTAGAGGCTTTGCAGCAGATCGAGCTCGCCGTCCTCAAGCTGGTTGAACGAGACCTCGACGCGATTGCCGAAGCGCAATTGCTCGCGCACAAATTCCAGTCGCGGAAAAGACTGCATCATCGGTTCGATGTGCCGCCGGTCGATTTGCAGCTTCATGGGCTGCCTCCCTTTGTTGAGCGATAGCACTGCCCTAGCGAGTTTTATGCCGCCACGGTCAACCGGAAAAAACGGCCAAAAATCAAAGCCATGCCGAATCGGCCTTTGTCGTGTTGGCGACACTTTCGTGGGACAATCCCGTCCCCGCTGTAGGAAGGACCACCATGCATCCCCGCAACAAGAACGCCGCCGGCTACGATTTCGCCGCCCTGGCCGCCACCTCGGCGGCGCTCGCCAAGCACATCAAGACCACCGTTGCCGGCACGCCGAGCATCGATTTCGCCAACCCGACCGCGGTCAAGATGCTCAACCGGGCGATCCTCATGCATCACTACGGCGTCAAGGGCTGGGACATCCCGGCCGGCTACCTGTGCCCGCCGATTCCCGGCCGCGCCGACTACCTCCACTCCGTTGCCGACCTGCTCGCCACCTGCAACAAGAAGAACATCCCGAGCGGCCCCGGCGTGCGTGTGCTCGACATCGGGACCGGCGCCAACCTCGTCTATCCGCTCATCGGCCACGCCGAATACTGCTGGTCCTTCCTCGGCGTCGATATCGACGAGGCGGCACTGGCCAATGCCGCCGCCATCATCGCCAAGAACCCCGAACTCGATGGCGAGATCGAACTGCGCCACCAGACCGTCTGGGAGAATATTTTCACCGGCCTGCTGCGCTCCGGCGAAGTGTTCGACCTGTCGATCTGCAACCCGCCCTTCCACAACTCGCCGGACGACGTTCATGCCGTCAGCCAGCGCAAATGGAACAACCTCAACAAACCCGGCGCCAAACGCGGCGCGACTGAACCGCGCCTCAATTTCGGCGGTGGCGGTAGCGAACTATGGTGCAACGGCGGCGAACGCGCCTTCGTCAAACTGATGATCGAGCAAAGCTGCAACATCCCGAAGCGCGTCATGTGGTTCACCAGCCTGCTCTCGCAAGGCGACAACCTGCCGCACATTGAATTGGCGCTCAAGAAGGCCAAGGTCGTCGAATCGCGCATCATCCCGATGGCCCAGGGACAGAAGCAAAGCCGCCTGATCGCCTGGAGCTTCTTTGGCAACGGCGAACGCGAGAAATGGCGCAAGGAACACTGGTCATCCGCCCCCGCCTTCGGCACCACGGCACCCGACGCCCAACCGGCCTTCCCGGTCAGCAAAAGCGCAGACTAGGCTTCGCCCTCGCCACGCGCCGTAGCCAGGTAGTCGCGCCAGAGATGGCCGTAACGGTCGTCGAAAGTTGCCTCGATCAGCTCGACCACCTGGATGCGATCAACCCGGAAAGTTCGAAAGCCCTGGCGCAACTCGCACCAGGCGCCGAGCGTCCAGCAATGCCCCCAGAAAACCAGGCCGAGCGGCCATAACGTGCGTTGCGAAATTTCGCCGTCGGCCCGCCGGTAACTCACCGTCACCTTGCGGCCACTTTCCATGCCGGACCGCAACAAGGCCATCGGCTCGCGCAAGGGCGCCGGTTGCAGGCAATCGAGCGCCAGAAAACGCCGGCTTGAGGCATTGACGCGATCTTCCAGCGCCCGTGGCAAAACCGCCTCGATGCGCGCCATCGCCTGCTCCGCCGCCTTGCCCAGGGCAGAATCGCCCCAGGCCCGAACCAGCTTGGCGCCGACCACCAGCGCTTCGAGTTCGTCGCCGGTAAACATCAACGGCGGCACCTGATAACCGCGGCGCAGGCGATAACCGACGCCCGCCTCGCCATCAATCGGCGCGCCGGATTTCACCAGATCGGCGATATCGCGGTAGATGGTCCGTTCGGAAACCTCCAGCGTTTCGGCCAGGGTGGCGGCGGTAACGACGCGCCCATTGCGCAGGAGCAGGATGATCTGGAACAGTCGGTCGGCCGGGCGCATGTCATGACGGGGAAATCGGGAATTTCAGCATAGCACGCCGTTTCGCAGGCCATGACAAGCCTCCTGACACCATGCTGTCAGGAGCCCCCAAGCAGAATGCAGCGCATCAACGGCATCCCGCCGCTGAACATTTCCGGAGAAAACATCATGGACAATCCGTTGCGCTGGTTCGAAATCGCCACCACCAACCTCGATCGGGCCGTCGCCTTTTACCAGACCATCCTCGCCATCGAACTGCGCCGCGATACCTGCGGTGGTATCGCCATGGCCATCTTCCCCTACGCCGAGCCCTACCCGAGCGGCGCCCTGGTCGCCATGCCGCAACTGCAGCCGCGCGACAACGGCACGCTGATCTATCTCGATGGCGGCGCCGACCTCAATGTCGTGCTGGCGCGCATTCCGGCCGCCGGCGGCCAGATCGTCATGGACAAGACCGATCTTGGCAATAACATCGGCCACATCGCCCTGTTCATCGACTGCGAAGGCAACCGGGTCGGCCTCTACTCGAAGGACTGAGCCCGGCTCCGGCAGCCCGGCGACAATAGGATTGCCCAGCGGCTAGCCCGTATAATTGCGGGCTTCCGTTTCCCTGGCTTATCCATGTCCGACCGCCTTGCCGTCCTGCCCCAATACCTGATCCCGAAACAGGCGCTGACCGCCCTCGCCGGCAAGCTGGCCTCAAAAGAAGCCGGCGGGCTGACAACCAGCGTCATCCGCTGGTTCGTCGGCCGTTACAACGTCAATATGGCCGAGGCGGCCAATCCGGACATCGCCAGCTACAAGAGCTTCAACGAATTCTTCACGCGGCCGCTCAAGGAAGGCGCCCGGCCACAGGCCGAAGCCGATTTCATCAGCCCGGTCGATGGCGCGATCAGCCAGTTCGGCCCGATCGCCCGCGACCAGATTTTCCAGGCCAAGGGCCACAGCTATTCGACCACCGCGCTGGTCGGCGGCGACCGCGAATTAGCCAAGCAATTCGAAAACGGCAGCTTCGCCACGCTCTACCTGAGCCCGCGCGACTACCACCGCATCCACATGCCCTGCGCCGGCAAGCTGACCCGCATGATCTACGTGCCCGGCGAACTGTTCTCGGTCAATCCGACCACGGCGCGCGGCGTACCCGGCCTTTTTGCCCGCAACGAGCGGGTCGTCTGTGTTTTCGAATCCGAGTTTGGCCCCTTCGTGCTGACCCTGGTCGGCGCCACCATCGTCGGCAGCATGGCCACCGTCTGGCACGGCATGGTCAATCCGCCGCGACCGGGTGTCGTCCGCGAATGGCGCTACGACGAGCAGAACGTCGTGCTCAAAAAAGGCGAGGAAATGGGCCGCTTCCTACTCGGTTCGACCGTCGTCATGCTCTTCCCAAAAGACACGCTGGCCTTCAACCCGGAATGGGCGCCGACCGGTGCCATCCGTATGGGCGAAGCGATGGGCGGCAAGCCGGTCTGAAACTTACTGGAAAGCGCCGGGCGCCAGCATGCTGTTTGGGCGCATCGGGCGACTGCCGACCGGAAAACGGAACTCGGCGCCGGGCATCAACTCGACACCTCTCGCCTGCCCCGGCGGCCTGACCGCCCCACGCAGCGGCGACATATTGGTCAGGCGCAGCGGAACGCCGCCAAATTCGATGAGATCGCCACGCGCTACCAGCCGGTTGCCATCGAACCGTCCCTGCGCCGGCTTGTTCAAATCACCGTTACCGACCATCAGATTGTTGAGTAGCCAGACCTCGGCATCGGCCCCGATCTTGTCGCTGAAAACGTTGAGAAACTTTCCCGAATGGTGGTCGTTGACCAGCGTGTTGTGCGCCATGACCAGCGCGTTGTCCGGCCAACGCCTGCCTTCGGCGCCGTAGGCCACGATGCTCGGATTGTCCGTCCCGGCACTCTGGCCGATGGCGTTGCCGATGACGTAGGCTAGGCCGCCATTGGGAAACTCCAGTTCGTAGGAGGCCCGGCCGCCGGCGCCATCGACCAGCATGTTGTACAAAATGTGATTTTCGCGCGCCCGCGACTTGACCAGATGGCCAAGGTAGCCGTTGTGGAAGCGGCTGCCGCGCAGCACGAACTTGCCGATCCCGCCGACGTAAAGCAGATGGTGCAGGTCACCCGGATGGCGCGGCGCATCGCCGAATTCGCTGTCGATGACCTCGAGACTCAGTTCCGGCAAGTTGGCCGTCAATATCCCCATTTCGTTGTCGAAGAAGGCGCAGGACTGGACCGTCAGCTCGCCCTTTTCAAAACGGATGCCGGCGCCGTTGAAACTGGCCACCCGGGCGCCACGGAACTCGATATTCTGGATCGTCACCTTGCCGCCGCGGACGACCCAGATCGCCTTGCCCTCGGCGCTCTTGCCATCGGCCAGCATGACCGGCCGGGCGCCAACGCCACGGATGATGATTTCATTTTTGGCCCAAATTGCCGGTTGACCGTAGTAATTGCCCGGACGGATCTCGATGACCTCGCCATCCTGCGCCAGCCGCGCCGCCTCGGTGATCGTGGTGATTTTCTCGCCCGGCCCGACGACCATCGTCGCCGGTTTTACGGCGGCCGCCGCCAGCTTCGCGTCGGCGGCAACCGTCTTCAACTGGCCGTCCGGCGAACGACGGATTTCGCCGAGATAAGCCGGCTCCGGCGGAAGTTTGTCGGGAATCTGCGCCGCCACCGTCGCTGCCTGAGCAAGGAGAATAAGCATCAGGCCAAAGGGACGGAGGCTGCGTTGCGAGCTTTCTCGAATCATCGGTATCTCCTCCTGTCGGAGATTGGGCTGCCAAGTGCGGGCAAGGAAAACGAGAGTTCGCCTCGCCCCTCATGAAACGGCAGCAGCCATGCATTTGTCAACCAGCCAAGCCGTGGCAATATTCGCCTTCCGGCCAAACCGGCGACGAACAGCCGAACCGCCGTCACACCCCGTTCATTCCCCTCAGGAGAAATCGATGTCCAGGACCGCTTCATCCCTCTTTCGCCGCTTTTGCTTTGCCGGCCTGCTCCTTGTCGCCTCGAGCTTCGCCGCTGCCGAAGCGCCGCTACAGAAAGCCCAGGTTCCCGGCTACTACCGCCTGATGGTCGGCTCCTTCGAGGTCACCGCGCTGTTCGACGGCACCATCAATCTCGACGAAAAGTTGCTCAAGAACATGCGCACGCGCGACATCGAGCGCCTGATCGCCCGTCAGTTCCTGCAAGGCCCGGCCGTGCAGACTGCCGTCAATGCCTACCTGATCAACACCGGCAGCAAGCTGATCCTCGTCGATGCCGGCGCCGCCAAGCTCTTTGGGCCGACCCTCGGCAACATCGTGGACAACCTCAAGGCCGCCGGTCATACGCCGGAACAGGTCGATGTCGTGCTCCTCACCCACCTGCATGGCGACCACGTCAATGGCCTGGTTTCGCCCGAGGGCAAGGCCGTTTTCACCAATGCGGAAGTCTGGTCAGCCAAGGCCGACAACGAATTCTGGCTGAGCGAGGAAGTCGCCGCCAAGGCGCCTAAGGAAGCCCAAGGCTTCTTCAAGATGGCCCGCGATGCGGCCGCCCCTTACCTCGCCGCCGGCAAATGGAAAACTTTCAGCGCCGACGGCGAACTGCTGCCCGGCGTCAGCGCCGTCGACACCCACGGCCACACGCCCGGCCACGCCAGCTACCGCTTCGCCAGCAATGGCCAGCAATTGCTGATTCTCGGCGATCTCGTCCATAGCCACGCCGTGCAATTCGCCCATCCCGAAGTCGCCATCGAGTTCGACGTCGATGCCAAGCAAGCCGTGCTCACCCGCAAGCGCGTCTTCGCTGAAGTCGCCAAGCGGCGCGAACTCGTCGCCGGCATGCATCTGCCCTTCCCCGGCATCGGCCACGTCCGCAAGGAAGGCAAGGGCTACGCCTGGGTGCCGGCTGAATTCTCGCCGCTGCCGGCCAAGTAAGCGCCATGCAAATCTGGGTCGATGCCGACGCCTGCCCCGGCGTCATCAAGGAAATCATCTTCCGCGCTGCCGAGCGTCGGCAGATCCAGACCATTCTGGTCGCCAACCAGATGCTGCGCACGCCACCGTCGAAGTTCATCCGCGCCATCCAGGTACCGAGCGGTTTCGACGTCGCCGATGCGCACATCGTCGATCAACTGTCAGCCGGCGATCTCGTCGTCACCGCCGACATCCCGCTCGCTTCGCTGGTCATAGCGCGCGGCGCCCACGCGCTCAACCCGCGTGGCGAGATGTACACCACGGCAACCATCCAGGAACGCCTGACCATGCGCAACTTCATGGAAGAACTGCGCGGCGCCGGCGTCGAAACCGGCGGCCCGAGCGCTTTCAGCCAAGCCGACCGGCAAGCCTTCGCCAACCAGCTCGACCGCTTCCTGGCCCGGATTCCGGCAAAGCCAAGCCCGGCCGCTAATTGATCCGGAACCCCATCACGTTGCTCATCAGATGCAACTGCGGCTGGCTGTCCAGCCAGTCCCGCGCGGCCGAAACCGTCGGACAGACCTCCGTCTGGTAGGAAACAAGGCCGGCCACAGCCGGTGTATTCCTGACCCGCGCCGCCAATTGCTCATCGGTCGTCACAAACACCACCCGGCAATTCGGATTCGAGGCAAAGGCGCCGTACTGCAGCACGGCAACCTCGGTCAGCACGTCCTCGGTAATTTCATGACTGGTCACCAATGACAAATCATTGATGACATAACGCGCATCGTCAAAGCGAAAGTCGCCCTGAATGTTCTCGACAGCCTCGACAAATTCCCGTGCGGAAACCGTCCCCGAAAATTGCTTGATCACACCATCAGGTTCCCAGACAAGCTCGTAAGCCATACACCACCCAGGTAAAGGATTAATCGAAAAATGCTTCAGTACTATTCATCCACGATCATACATCCGGCGCATCCCGTTCCGTATCTAGTAAAACCCATAGGCCTTGCGCTCGGCACCCTGTTCGACAAGCAACGAAAAGAAAAAATCCCCAACCGGTTTCCCGGCTGGGGATTTTTTTGATTGCTACGGTCGACCGGAAATTCCGGCCAAAACCGAAATTACATCTCGACGGTCGCCGCCTGTTCCACAAACTCCGGAATCTGGTCGAAGTTCATGTAGCGATAGACTTCACCGGCCTTGGCGTTCACCAGTTTGATCTGCTCCATGTATTCCGCCACCGTCACGATGCGGCCGGCCAGGGCGCACATGGCGGCCAGTTCGGCGGAACCAAGATAGACCTGGGTATCGATGCCGAGGCGGTTCGGGAAGTTGCGGGTGGAGGTGGAGATCGCGGTCGAGCCCTTGCGGATCTGTGCCTGGTTGCCCATGCACAGCGAGCAGCCCGGCATTTCCATGCGCGCACCGGACTTGCCGAGGACGCCGTAGTAGCCTTCTTCGGTCAGGATCAGCGCATCCATCTTG
>PHCH01000168.1 GCA_002840785.1 Betaproteobacteria bacterium HGW-Betaproteobacteria-4
GTTGGCTTTCAGATAACCAATCATGGCCTTTTCGCATTCCAGGGCACGCTTGACTTCGACATCATCAAAGTAGCCCTTGTCCGCTGCGTACAGCGTGACGGCCATTTCGGAGATGCTCATCGGCGAGTACTGGGCCTGCTTCATAAGCTCGGTAACCAGACGGCCACGCTCCAACTGCTTGCGGGTCGCTTCGTCAAGGTCAGAAGCAAACTGGGCAAAAGCTGCGAGTTCGCGGTACTGGGCCAAAGCCAAACGGACACCGCCGCCGAGCTTCTTGATCAGCTTGGTCTGAGCGGCACCGCCGACGCGGGACACGGAGATACCAGCGTTGATCGCAGGACGGATACCGGCATTGAAGAGGTCGGTTTCCAGGAAGATCTGACCGTCGGTAATGGAGATTACATTGGTCGGAACGAAGGCTGAAACGTCACCGGCTTGCGTTTCGATGACCGGCAGGGCAGTCAAAGAACCCGTCTTGCCCTTGATTTCGCCATTGCTGACCTTCTCGACCCAAGCTTCCGAAACGCGTGCAGCGCGCTCGAGGAGACGGGAGTGGAGATAGAACACGTCGCCCGGGTAAGCTTCACGGCCCGGCGGACGGCGCAGCAGCAGGGAAACCTGCCGGTAGCCCCAGGCCTGCTTTGTCAAGTCGTCATAAACGATCAGTGCGTCTTCACCGGTGTCGCGGAAGTATTCGCCCATCGTGCAACCGGCATACGGTGCAAGGTACTGCAGAGCAGCTGATTCGGAGGCCGGAGCGGCAACGACGATGGTGTTCGCCATTGCACCGTGCTCTTCGAGCTTACGCACGACGTTGGCAATGGTGGAAGCTTTTTGGCCGATAGCGACATAAACGCAGAATAGACCCTTGTCCTTCTGGTTGATGATGGCGTCGACTGCGACAGCGGTCTTGCCGGTCTGGCGGTCACCAATGATCAGTTCGCGCTGACCACGGCCAACCGGCACCATGGAGTCGACGCACTTCAGACCGGTTTGCACGGGCTGGGAAACCGACTTACGCCAAATAACGCCCGGCGCAACCTTTTCCAGCTTGTCGGTCAGCTTGGCATTGATCGGGCCCTTGCCGTCGATCGGCTGACCGAGGGAATTGACCACGCGGCCGAGCAGCTCACGGCCGACAGGAACTTCCAGAATGCGACCGGTGGTCTTGACCACGTCGCCTTCGGAAATGTGTTCGTATGCACCAAGAACCACGGCACCGACAGAATCACGCTCGAGGTTGAGCGCCATGCCGAAGGTGTTGCCGGGGAATTCCAGCATTTCGCCCTGCATAACGTCTTGCAGGCCGTGCACACGGCAGATACCGTCGGTGACGGATACTACGGTGCCCTGC
>PHCH01000004.1 GCA_002840785.1 Betaproteobacteria bacterium HGW-Betaproteobacteria-4
AGCTTTTTTGGGCTCAAGAATGATGATCAGCGGTGCAGAAATTGTAATCAGGTGCCTGCAAGAAGAAAAGGTCGATTGTGTTTTCGGATACCCGGGTGGGTCCGTTCTGCACATCTACGACGCACTCTTCAAGCAGGATCAGGTCAAACACATTCTTGTTCGCCACGAACAGGCTGCTGTTCATGCCGCGGATGCCTATTCGCGCTCTTCGCAGCGGGTTGGCGTTGCGTTGGTGACGTCGGGGCCCGGGGTGACGAATACCGTGACCGGTATTGCAACGGCCTACATGGACTCCATTCCGATGGTGGTGTTAACCGGTCAGGTGCCGTCGTTCTACATCGGTCAGGATGCTTTCCAGGAGTGCGACACGGTCGGTATCACCCGGCCTTGCGTCAAGCACAATTTCCTGGTCAAGGATGTCAAGGATCTGGCGGTAACCATCAAGAAGGCCTTCCATATTGCCTCGACCGGTCGTCCTGGTCCTGTGGTTGTCGATATCCCCAAGGATATTACGGCCCAGATGTGCGAATTCGATTACCCGAAGACGATTCAGATGCGTTCCTACAACCCAGTGGTCAAGGGGCATCTGGGGCAGATCAAGAAGGCTGTGCAGATACTGCAGGAAGCGAAGCGCCCGGTCATCTATACCGGTGGTGGGGTCATTCTTTCCGATGCAGCCGAGCAGTTGACCAAGCTGGCGCACAAGCTGAATTTCCCGGTGACCAATACCCTCATGGGCTTGGGCGGCTATCCGGCGACGGACAAGCAGTTCATCGGCATGCTCGGTATGCATGGCACCTTCGAAGCCAATAACGCGATGCACTACGCTGACGTGATTCTGGCCATCGGCGCCCGTTTCGATGATCGCGTGATCGGGAATCCGGAGCACTTTGGTGAAGAGAAGCGTCGGGTCATCCATATCGATATCGATCCATCGTCGATTTCCAAGCGTGTCAAGGTCGATGTGCCCATTGTCGGCAATGTGCCGGATGTGCTGGAAGAGATCGTCAAGCTTATGGACGGCGGATTCAAGACCGATCCCGATGTCGCCAATTGGTGGAAGCAGATCGACGAATGGCGTGGTCGTGATTCCCTGCGTTACAAGCAGTCCGAGCACATCATGCCGCAGTTCGTCATGGAAAAGCTCTACGAAGTGACAGGTGGTAACGCCTTCATCACTTCCGACGTCGGCCAGCACCAGATGTTTGCTGCGCAGTACTACAAGTTCGACAAGCCGCGGCGCTGGATCAACTCCGGTGGTCTGGGTACCATGGGGGTCGGCCTGCCGTATGGCATGGGCGTGCTGATGGCCAATCCGGATGCGCAGGTTGCCTGTGTGACGGGCGAAGGCTCGATCCAGATGTGTATTCAGGAACTGTCGACCTGCAAACAGTACGGCTTCCCGATCAAGATCATCAACCTGAACAACGGTATGCTGGGCATGGTGCGGCAGTGGCAGGAAATGTTCTATTCCAAGCGCTACTCGCAGTCCTACGTCACTTCGCTGCCCGATTTCGTCAAGCTCGCTGAAGCCTATGGTCACGTTGGCATGAAGATCGAGAAGCCGGAAGACGTCGAGCCGGCATTGCGCAAGGCCTTTACCGAGCACAAGGATGACCTGGTCTTTATGGATTTCATCATCGATCCGGGTGCCAATGTCTTCCCGATGGTTGCGGCTGGCAAGGGGTTGACTGAAATGATCCTCGCTGAAGATCTGTAAGCGGGGGAGGAAAAGAACAATGCGACACATCATTTCCATCCTGATTGAAAACGAATCGGGTGCTCTCTCCCGCGTAGCAGGGCTTTTCTCGGCCCGTGGCTACAATATTGAATCGCTGACCGTGGCACCGACGGAAGACCCCTCGTTGTCGCGGATGACCATTCTGACTTCCGGCTCCGACGAGGTGCTGGAGCAGATCACGAAACAGCTCAACAAGCTGGTTGATGTGGTCAAGGTGGTCGATCTCTCCGAAGCCGCTCACGTCGAGCGCGAACTGATGTTGATCAAGGTTCGCGCCACCGGCAAGGACCGCGAAGAGATGAAGCGCATGGCCGATATTTTCCGTGGTCGTATTATTGACGTCACGGAATCGACCTATGTTATCGAGTTGACCGGCGCAAGCTCCAAACTCGACTCCTTCATCGCCGCGCTCGATGCCGGCCTGATTCTCGAAACCGTCCGTACCGGTGTTTGTGGCATTAGGGCAAGAAGGTCACCATCGTTGGTTACGGCTCGCAGGGCCACGCCCACGCCCAGAACCTCAAGGATTCTGGCGTCAAGGTCACAGTCGGCCTGCGCAAGGATGGTGCTTCCTGGAAGAAGGCCGAAGCGGCTGGTCTGAAGGTCGAAGAGATCGCCAAGGCCGTCAAGGGTGCCGATGTTGTCATGATCCTGTTGCCGGATGAAAACATTCCGCAGGTGTACAACGAAGAAGTTGCCCCGAACCTCAAGAAGGGTGCCGCCCTGGCCTTCGCTCACGGCTTCAACGTGCATTACAACCAGGTCGTGCCGCGTGCTGATGTGGACGTCATCATGATTGCCCCGAAGGGCCCTGGCCATACCGTGCGCTCCGAGTACCTGAAGGGTGGCGGCGTACCGTCCCTGATCGCTGTTTACCAGGACGTTACCAAGAAGGCCAAGGACATCGCTCTGTCCTACGCTGCTGCCAACGGCGGCACCAAGGGTGGCGTCATTGAAACCAACTTCCGCGAAGAAACCGAAACCGACCTGTTCGGCGAACAGGCTGTTCTCTGTGGCGGCGCTGTCGAGCTGGTCAAAATGGGCTTCGAAACCCTGACCGAAGCTGGTTACGCTCCGGAAATGGCCTACTTCGAGTGTCTGCACGAATTGAAGCTGATCGTTGACCTGATGTACGAAGGCGGCATCGCCAACATGAACTACTCGATCTCCAACAATGCCGAGTTCGGCGAGTACGTGACCGGCACCGAAGTCATTAACGAGCAGTCCCGTGCCGCCATGCGCAATGCGCTGAAGCGCATCCAGAACGGTGACTACGCCAAGATGTTCATTCTTGAAGGTCGCACCAACTATCCGGCCATGACGGCTCGTCGTCGTCTGAATGCAGAGCATCCGATCGAAACGGTCGGCGGCAAGCTGCGCGACATGATGCCGTGGATCAAGAAGAACAAGCTCGTTGACCAGACCAAGAACTAATTTGCCGGTTGCGGGCTCGGTAGCGCGTTGTTGCCTACGCTTGCCGTACTAACGTACTGTCTGCGCGTGCGCGCCTAGCGCTACCTTCGCTTTGGGCGGTGTGGGAAACCTCACCGCCCAAGTTGTTTGGGGGATAGGTGTATCCTTGCACCATTCTGGATGATTCTTTTAGCCAATGACGAAACGGCGCGGTATTTATTTGCTGCCCAATCTGTTTACTACGGCGGCCCTGTTTGCTGGCTTCTTTGCCATCGTGCAGGCGATGCAGGGTGACTTCGCGCGGGCGGCGATGGCGATCTTCATTGCCATGGTTCTTGATGGACTGGATGGCCGCGTGGCGCGCCTGACCAATACGCAGTCGGCCTTTGGCGCCGAATATGATTCGCTGTCCGACATGGTCAGTTTTGGGGCAGCCCCGGCGCTCGTGATGTACGAATGGGCGCTACGCGATATGGGGCGCCTGGGCTGGATCGCTGCTTTCATTTACTGCGCCGGTGCTGCCTTGCGTCTGGCTCGCTTCAATACCACGCTGGAAGTGATGGACAAGCGCTATTTTCAGGGCTTGCCGTCGCCGGCTGCCGCGGCGCTGGTTGCCGGGCTGGTGTGGGTCATGATCGAGACGGGTATCCCCGGTAGCGATGTGCGCTGGCTGGCTTGCGTGCTGACGGTGTTTGCCGGTGTGACCATGGTGTCGAATATCCGCTTCTACAGTTTCAAGGACATCAATCTGAAGAAGAGTGTGCCCTTCTTTGTGATTGCGGCGATTGCCCTGGGGTTTGCTCTGGTTGCTTACAGCCCGGAGATTGCCTTGTTCGGTTTCTTTGTCATTTATGGTTTGTCGGGCTATGTTCAGGCTGCAATCAGCTTGTTCAAGCGTAAAGCCCTGTAGTTCGGAGTATTTATGAAACAGCATCTGGTTATTTTCGATACGACCCTGCGTGACGGCGAGCAAAGCCCGGGCGCATCGATGACGCGGGAGGAGAAGATTCGCGTCGCTCGCCAACTCGAGAAGATGCGGGTCGATGTCATCGAGGCTGGCTTTGCCGCTGCCTCACCGGGGGATTTCGAGTCGATCCAGGCCATCGCACAAGCGATCAAGGATTCGACCATCTGTTCGCTGGCGCGGGCCAACGAAAACGACATCAATCGGGCTGGCGAGGCGATCAAGCCGGCCAAGTCGGGCCGTATTCATACCTTCATCGCAACTTCGCCCATTCATATGGAAAAGAAGTTGCGCATGTCACCGGATCAGGTGGTCGAGCAGGCGGTCAAGTCGATTGGCTGGGCGCGGCAATACACGGATGACATCGAGTTTTCGGCCGAGGATGCGGGGCGTTCGGAAATCGACTTCCTTTGCCGCATTTTTGAAGCAGTCATCAAGGCCGGTGCGCGCACCATCAACGTTCCGGATACGGTCGGTTACGCCATTCCCTTCCAGTACGCTGAAACCATGCGCCAGCTGATCGAGCGTGTGCCAAATTCGGACAAGGTGATCTGGTCGGTACATTGTCACAACGACCTCGGTCTGGCTGTTTCCAATTCGCTGGCGGCTGTGCTGGCCGGGGCGCGCCAGGTCGAGTGCACGATCAATGGCTTGGGCGAGCGCGCGGGCAATGCGGCGCTTGAGGAAATCGTCATGGCGGTGCGTACCCGCCCGGACGTTTTTGAGCTCGAAACACGGATCGATACGACGCAGATCGTGCCTGCTTCCAAGTTGATTTCGCAGATTACCGGTTACCCGGTGCAGCCGAACAAGGCGGTGGTCGG
This sequence comes from Betaproteobacteria bacterium HGW-Betaproteobacteria-4, assembly GCA_002840785.1. Lineage (GTDB taxonomy): Bacteria > Pseudomonadota > Gammaproteobacteria > Burkholderiales > Rhodocyclaceae > Azonexus. The sequence goes on from PHCH01000004.1 coordinate 4,943, forward strand.
GGCCAACGCCTTCGCGCACGAATCCGGCATCCACCAGGACGGCGTACTCAAGCATCGCGAGACCTACGAAATCATGCGCGCTCAGGATGTGGGCTGGTCGCAGAACAAACTGGTTCTCGGCAAGCACTCGGGGCGCAATGCTTTCAAGAGTCGCCTGCAGGAACTGGGCATCGAGCTGGAAAGCGACGAGGCGGTCAATGCCGCCTTCGCCCGCTTCAAGGAGCTGGCTGACCGCAAGCATGAAATCTTCGACGAGGACCTGCATGCGCTGGTTTCCGACGAGGTGGTGACGCCCGATCAGGAGCATTACAAACTGTTGTATTCACATGTCTGCTCTGAAACGGGTGAGATGCCTCATGCCAAGGTGATCCTCAGTGTTGGCGGTGTCGAGCAGAAGGGTGAAGCCGGTGGCGGTGGTCCGGTCGATGCCACCTTCAAGGCGATCGAGAGCATCGTCAATAGTGGCGCCGAATTGATGCTTTACTCAGTCAACGCGATTACGACCGGTACCGATGCTCAAGGGGAGGTGACGACGCGCCTGACCAAGGCTGACCGCGTTGTTAATGGCAATGGGGCCGATACGGATATCGTCATCGCGTCAGCGCGTTCGTATCTGAATGCGCTGAACAAGCTGCATTGTTCGCTCGACAAGGTGAAGGCTCAGGGCGACGTCTGATTCGACCTTGAGCCGACGCGAAGGCCGCTTCAGCTCTGCTCGGCGGCTTTTTCTTCTTTGGGGCCGCGGGTGGCGCGGACGAAGAGGATGGTCAGAACGAAAAGAGCAGTGGCCAGAACGGTCTCGACCATGGCCAGTTGCTGGATCAGCCCGTGGTCGCTGGTAGCGCGTAGCAGGCCTTCCATCAGGTAGAACTGGATGAACAGCGACAGCCATTTGTAGGTGTAGCGCTTGCCGCGCAGGATGCCGAACAGCGGAACGAGCAGGAAAGCACCTTTCAAGACCATCCATGAGCCACCGGGTTTGAGCGGCGCCAGCCAACCTTCCCAGGCCAGGCAAAGGAATATCAGCGCGATGAGGCAGGCGCTGGCGGAAATCTGATAGCGGGTAGCGGATGTCACGGTCAACTCGATTTTTTGGCTAAATTTGAAATCCATTGGCCCTGGACTCGGGGGGAGGGCGTGCCTGGCACGGATTCGATGCCGGCTGCGATGCGCTCGGCCAAGGCGCGGACCGAGCCGCGGTGGCTGTAATGGAGGGCGAGAATGTCTTGCATGGTCGGCTATTATACGGCCCCATGCAAAACCACTTCAGGTCTCGTCGCGGCACTCAAAAACAGCCAAGGAGCATGGGCATCTTTCGCCGCTTTCATAGCGAGAACATGATGCAGACCAGCTCTGCGCTGGCGTTTACGACACTGATGGCACTGGTCCCCTTGGTGACAGTTGTGCTTTCGGTTGCCGGGGTTGTTCCCTTCCTCGATACCTTGGTGGCGCGACTCGACTTGTTGATTCGGGAAGTTTTGCTGCCGCCCGGTGCAGCAGGTGCCATTGCCGGAAACATTGGCAAGTTTTCGCACAAGGCGCAGCGCCTGACCCTGGCTGGCATTGCTGTTCTGAGCATCACGGCATTCTTGCTCATGAATACCATAGAGCGGGCTTTCAACCACCTGTGGCAGGTTCAGCCACGTCCCCTGCTGGCGCGCCTGCGCCTCTACGCCTTCGTAATGGCCGTTTGGCCATTTGTCCTGGGGGCCGTGGCCGGTGCGATGTCGATCGCCGTGACAACCTCGTTGGGCTGGTTTGACGAGCCTGTCTGGTTCCGTCGTTTTGCCCTGAAGGCCGCAGCGGTAGTTCTGCTCGGCCTGTTTTTCTCGTTTCTCTACTACGCGGTGCCAAACGCCCCGGTTTCACGGCGAGCAGCGTTGGCCGGCGGCATCTTTGCCACGCTGGCCTTCTCGGTCATGCAAAAGGTGTTTGAAGTATTTCTGGTCAGTTCCGCCACGCTGAAAAGCATCTACGGCGCTTTTGCCGCCTTTCCGGTCTTTCTGGTCTGGCTGCATCTGTCGTGGGCGGTTGTACTGTTTGGTGGTCTGATCGCAGCCAGCATCAATCGTCCGGCAAGACGCTGAATATTTCGATGGCGCTTGTCTGTTCGTCGAGGCTGGTGGCCTGAACTTCGCGAACTTCGAGGTTGCCTGCCTCGATCATGAGGATGATGCGCCGGGTGTTTTCCCGTAACAGGCCGGCCGGGACCACCAGCGACTGGGTTGGACGCAGGGGCGGCGTGGCTGGGAGTATCAGTGCCGCCACTGTGTTCGATTCAAGCGCATAAGTATGGGTGATTTCCACTGCAGTTGCCTTGGGGGCCAGTATCTGCAGGCCGAGTTCGATATGTTCCGGATTTTCCGATACGGCCCAGCGGATGACGCAGATATGCCACGTCGGAACCGGCTCCGACAGATCTCCCAGCGCTTGCAGCGCAACAATATCGCCAACCCGCAGGTGCTGGGTTTGCCCCGACATGTGCATCAACGAGTAGCCATCGGGACTTTCGTTGGTGACCATCCATTCGCTCAGATCCCTCGGAATCTGAGCCGATTTCATGAGATGCCAGAGGTTGCCGAGGCCGGAGCAGATGTTGGCGCGATACGACTGGCGGCGCCGTGAAAAGCGCCGTTTGCTGGGGTGGCCCCAGAGGCGGTTGAGGCGCAGCAATGTGCCCGGACCGGCGCTGGAGTCGGCGAAGGGGGGTAGGCCGAGCGCCAGGGCTGGTGTGCCCTGCAACAAAGATGCACGTTCCTTGAGTGCAATTTCGGCGATGGTTGCGCACGAAAAATAGAGTATCCGGCCATCGGGGGGTGGAGTGCGGCGGATCAGGGCGTGGGCAGGGAAGTCCTTGTCCAGATCGATCCAGAAAATACCGCTGCTTGCAGGTGGCGGGGTCTCGAGAAGATCGATCGAAGGGATGAAGTCGCGAATGAATTCGCCGATGAATTCCAGTTCGGCCGGCGAAAACGAGGCCGGCTGGGCTGTTGCGGCGAGCAGTATGCCTATATAAATTTGTCGGATGCTTTGCGTGCCTTGCGGCCCCGGAAAATCCTCAAGACCGAGGCGCAGCGCTGTGGAATAAGCCGCATGCAGTATTTGCCAGAGGCCTGGCGTGGTAGGTGCGGCGATCAAGTGGGTGATCCGAACTTGCCAGGCTATCGTCTGCATGGCTCGCCGCAAGGATGTGTGCGGGACGCGTGATGAGCCGGTGCCTTCCGGGTCGAATAGTTCGGACAGTGTGTTGAAGTAATCCTGCGTCAGCGTTTCGAGCACGTCCAGCAGAATGCGGACCCGCTGACGCAGTTTGCGGGAAATGGGCAGCGATACCTCATGCAGCCCCGGCAATTCGGCTTGGGCGACCCGTTCGGCCTGGCCGAAAAGCAGGTCCAGGAGCTTGAGTCGTTGAATGTTGGGGATCGGTGCTTCGCGCAGCGCCAGAAGCTGCTGATAGAGTTGATCCGCATCTTCCGAGCCGGTTCTGCCGTGAGCCAGGGCCAACCATTCAAGGATGCCCTTGATGTTGGCGTCGAGGGGGGCTGGAGAGGGGTGCTCCGGTGTGCTGGTCATGATCTTCGCAGAATAACAAAATTTAACGTTTTCGCCATTGCCTGTGCCTCACTTCCAAATGGGAGCCGGTAATCCGGAAGTATTTTTGACTTCCTAAGTGGCTTGTTTTTCCTTGAAAAAGCGCTATAATTCCGGGTCTTTTTTCCAGCTAACGAAAGTATTCCAATGGTTGTTATCCGTCTTGCCCGTGGTGGCGCCAAGAAGCGCCCGTTCTACAGCGTATCGGCTTCTACAACCCGGTAGCTTCCGGCAATGCAGAGGCACTGCGCGTTTCCGTCGATCGCCTGGCCTATTGGCAGAGCAACGGCGCCCAGTTGTCCCCGACTGTTGCCCGTCTGGTCAAGCAGCACGCCGCTCAGCAAGCTGCCTAAGTTTTTGTTTTGACCAGCAGCGATATCGTCGTATTGGGTCGGCTGGCCGACCCCTACGGGATTCAAGGCTGGCTTTGGTTGCATCCTTTCGGGGATGATCCGCTGGCTTGGGCAGAAATGCCTGTCTGGTGGATCGCCAGAGAAGGCGAGCCGTGGCGCGAATGCAGGCTGAAAAGCCTGAAAGCCCACGGTAACGGTGTGGTGGTGCTGTTGGATGGCGTTGCTGATCGTTCTGCCGCTGAGTCCATGAAGGGCATTCTGGTCGGGGCGCCGCGTGAAGCTTTGCCCACGACTGAAAAGAATGAGTTTTACTGGACCGATCTGATCGGTCTGGATGTCATCAATACCGCTGACGAGCGGCTCGGCAAGGTGGTCGGGTTGATCGAAACGGGGGCCAACGCGGTTTTGCGCGTGCTTGGCGATGACGAAGTCGAGCGCTTGCTGCCGTTTGTTTCGGCAGTTGTGTTGACTGTCGAGAAGGAAGCCGGGCAGATTCGAGTGGAGTGGGGCAGCGACTGGTGATCCGGTTTGACTGCATTACCCTCTTCCCGGAGATGTTTGCGGCGGTAACGGAAAGTGGCATTACCCGTCGGGCGCTGGAAGAGCAGCGCTGGCAGTGGCAAGGCTGGAATCCTCGTGATTTCGCTGAGAACACTTGGCGACGGGTCGATGATCGTCCTTTCGGCGGTGGGCCGGGCATGCTGATGCAGCCGGGGCCGCTGGAGAAGGCGATTGTTGCGGCCAAGACGCAGCAGCGTGAGGCGGGGCTGGCGAAGAGCCGGGTCATCTACCTCTCGCCGCAGGGCGCGCCGCTCACCCACGAACGGGTGATGCAGTTGGCGACGGGCGATGAAGGGCTGATCCTTCTTTGCGGTCGTTATGAAGGAGTTGACGAGCGGCTGATCGAGCGCTGTGTCGATGAAGAAATTTCGATCGGAGATTTTGTGCTTTCCGGTGGCGAGTTGCCGGCGATGGCCTTGATTGATGCCGTTGTCCGCCAGTTGCCGGGAGTGCTCGGAGATGCCGCTTCGGCGGTGGAAGATTCGTTTGTCGGTGGTTTGCTGGATTGCCCGCACTACACCCGCCCGGAGGTTTACGAGGGCGAGGCGGTGCCGGCGGTTCTGCTTTCAGGAGACCACAAAAAAATTCGACGCTGGCGGCTTAAACAGTCTCTGGCCAGAACCCGGAAGCGCCGGCCGGATTTACTGGCGCACCGCAGTCTGACTGCGGAAGAAGCGCAACTACTCACGGAAATTTCCGGAGAGGAGCAATGCGGTGAGTAAGTGTTTATAAATTAAAGGATCTCACATGAACCTGATTGAACAGTTGGAAAAAGAAGAAATTGCTCGTCTGGACAAGACCATTCCTGACTTCGCGCCGGGCGACACCATCGTCGTGCAAGTGAAGGTCAAGGAAGGTACCCGCGAGCGTCTGCAGGCTTACGAAGGCGTCGTTATCGCCAAGCGTAACCGCGGCCTGAACTCTGCTTTCACCGTGCGCAAGATTTCGTCCGGTGAAGGCGTCGAGCGTACGTTCCAGACCTATTCGCCGCTGGTCGCTTCCGTTGAAGTGAAGCGTCGTGGTGATGTCCGCCGCGCCAAGCTGTACTACCTGCGCGAGCGTTCGGGCAAGTCGGCACGTATCAAGGAAAAGCTGGTCCGCAAGGAAAAGCCGGTCGCTGCTGCTTAAGCGATTGTTCCGGATTGAAAAAGGGCGCCTCGGCGCCCTTTTTTATTGATTTCGATTTTGGTCAATTTTTACGGTAGACCGTAGCAAGCCGTGTGCGCTGGGGTTCTTCTTGTCGTTCTCGATCAGGGCGTAAGCCGAATGGTTGTGGATCGACTCGAAGTTCTCGGATTCAACCACGTAGGCGTCAACCCGCGTTTCTGCGTTGAGGCGTGCTGCGACGTCGCGGACCATGTCTTCGACAAATTTCGGGTTATCGTAGGCGCGCTCGGTGACGTATTTCTCGTCCGGGCGCTTAAGCAGGCCGAACAGTTCGCAGGAGGCTTCCTCTTCAACGAGCTGGACGATTTCCTCGATCCACATGAAATCGTTGGTGCGGGCGGTGACGGTGACGTGCGAGCGCTGGTTGTGGGCGCCGTACTCGGAAATTTTCTTGGAGCAGGGGCAGAGGCTGGTCACCGGCACGACGACCTTGGTCGAGGTGACGATTTCGCCATTGCAGATGTCGCCGATGAAGGTGACGTCGTAGTCCATCAGGCTCTGCACGCCGGAGATCGGTGCCGTCTTGTTGATGAAATAGGGGAAGTTCATCTCGATGTGGCCGGTGACGGCTTCGAGTTTGACGACCATGTCGCGCAGCATGACGGGGAAATTCTCGACCGAGATTTCGCGTTCGTGGCTGTTCAGGATCTCCACGAAACGCGACATGTGCGTGCCCTTGAAGTTGTGCGGCAGACCGACGTACATGTTGAACATGGCGATGGTGTGCTGGACGCCGGTCGATTTGTCCTGCACCTTGATCGGGTGGCGGATGGACTTGATGCCAACCTTGTTGATGGCGATATGGCGCGTGTCGGCCGAGTTCTGGACGTCGGGGATACTGGTGTTCGGGGCGTTCATGGGCTGTTCTTCAGTGAATTATTGTGGGGTGGTCCTGGCCCGTACTGCACGCACGATGCCGTCCTTGTCGAGGCCGAGTTCGGCCAGCAATTGTCCTTGTTCGCCGTGATCGATGAAGCGGTCGGGCAGGCCGAGGCGAAGCACCGGCACGTTCAGTCCGCGTTCAGCCAGCGCCCGCTCGATTTCCGAGCCGGCGCCGCCGATCACAGCGTTTTCTTCGACGCTGACAAGCAGCGAATGGTTCCCGGCCAGTTCGACAATCAGCTCGACGTCGAGCGGTTTGACGAAGCGCATATTGGCGACGGTGGCGTCGAGTTCCTCGCCAGCGGCCAGCGCGGCCGGGACGAGACTGCCGAAGGCGAGCAGGGCGACGTCCTTGCCCTGGCGGCGGATTTCGCCCTTGCCGACGGGTAGCGTATCGAGATTGGTTGTCGGAATCTTGCCGGTGCCGCCGCCGCGCGGGTAGCGCACCATGCTCGGGCAATCCAGTCCATAGGCGGTGGACAGCATCTGACGACATTCGGCTTCGTCGGCCGGGGCCATGACGACCATGTTCGGGATGCAGGTGACGAAGGAGAGGTCGAAGGTGCCGTGATGGGTCGGGCCGTCGGCGCCGACCAGGCCGCCACGGTCGACGGCGAAAATGACCGGTAAATTCTGTAGCGCGACATCGTGCACGAGCTGGTCGTAACCGCGCTGCAGGAAGGTCGAATAGATGGCGACGACCGGCTTCAGGCCCTCGCAGGCGAGGCCGGCGGCAAAAGTGACGGCGTGCTGTTCGGCGATGCCGACATCGAAATAGCGGTCGGCATGTTCGGCCGAGAAGCGCACCATGCCGGAGCCTTCGCGCATGGCCGGGGTGATGGCGACGAGGCGCGAATCGGCCTTGGCCATGTCGCACAGCCAGTCGCCGAAAACCTGCGTGTAGGTCAGCTTGGCCGGCCCCTTGGCGGACTGGATGCCGTCGCAGGCGGCGAATTTGCCGACGCCGTGGTAAAGGATCGGGTCGTTCTCGGCCAGCTTGTAGCCTTGGCCCTTTTTCGTGATGACGTGCAGGAACTTCGGGCCCTTGAGCTTCTTGAGGTTTTCCAGCGTCGGGATCAGGGCGTCGAGGTCGTGGCCGTCAATCGGGCCGTAATAATGGAAACCGAATTCCTCGAACAGCGTGCCGGGAGCGATCATGCCCTTGACGTGCTCTTCGGCGCGACGCGCCAGTTCGAGCAGCGGCGGCGCGAAGCCGAGCATGTGGCGACCGGCCTCGCGGGCGACGTTGTAGGTCTTGCTCGAGGTCAGGCGGGTCAGGATGTTGTTGAGCGCGCCGACCGGCGGCGAGATCGACATCTCGTTGTCGTTGAGGATGACCAGCATGTCGGCATCGGCGACGCCGGCGTTGTTCATGGCCTCGAAGGCCATGCCGGCCGACATCGCGCCGTCGCCGATGATGGCGATGGCCTTGCGGTCCTCGCCCTTGTGCTTGGCGGCGAGCGCCATGCCCAGCGCGGCCGAGATCGAGGTCGACGAATGGCCGACGCCGAAGGTGTCGTATTCACTCTCGCTGCGCTTCGGGAAGCCGGAAACACCGCCGTGCATGCGCAGACCGCTCATGCCTTCGCGGCGGCCGGTCAGTACCTTGTGGGCGTAGCACTGGTGGCCGACGTCCCAGACCAGGCGGTCTTCCGGCGTGTTGAAGACGGCGTGCAGGGCGATGGTCAGTTCGACGGTGCCGAGGTTGGACGACAGGTGGCCGCCGGTTTTCGAAACCGAGTCGATGAGGAAGGCGCGCAGCTCGGTCGCCAGTTGCGGCAACTGCTTGCGGTCCAGGCGGCGCAGGTCGGCCGGGCTGTTGATGCTTTCAAGCAGGCGGGAGGCGGTCATTAGAATTGCCGATGGCAGATGAAATCGGCCAGCTGGGTCAGGCGGGCTGCCCGCTCGCCGAAAATGGAGAGGGCGTCGAGGGCGTCGGCGCGCAGTTCGTCGGCGTAGGCGCGGGCGCCTTCGAGGCCGAGCAGGCTGACGTAAGTCGGCTTGTCGGCGGCTTCGTCCTTGCCGGCCGTCTTGCCGAGCGTGGCGGTGCTCGCCGTGCAGTCGAGGATGTCGTCGACAACCTGGAAGAGCAGGCCGGCGCGTTTGGCGAAACGGTCGAGGTTGCTGCGTTCGTCGGCTGAAAGCGGCTGGCCGGCCAGGGCGCCGAGGAGGACGGCGGCGCGGATCAGGGCGCCGGTCTTCAGCGCGTGCATGAGCTCCAACTCGGGCTGGTTCAAAGGCTTGCCGACCGAGGCGAGATCGATGGCCTGGCCGCCGGCCATGCCGCGCGAACCGCTGGCGTGGGCGAGCAGGGCGATCATTTCGAGTTGCTGCTTCGGTTCACCGATGGGCTGGCTGGCGAGCAGTTCGAAGGCCAACGTCTGCAGGCTGTCGCCGACGAGCAGGGCGGTCGGTTCGTCGAATTCGACGTGGCAGGTCGGCCGGCCGCGGCGCAGCACGTCGTCGTCCATGCACGGCAGGTCGTCATGGACCAGCGAGTAGGCGTGGATCATTTCGACGGCGCTGGCGACGATGTCGAGTTTTTCCGGCGCGGCGCCGGTCAGTTGGCCGGCAGCGTGGGCGAGCAGCGGGCGGACGCGCTTGCCGCCACCGAGTGTGGCGTAGCGCATGGCCTCGTGCAGGCGGGCGGGGATGCAGTCACTACCGGGCAGGAGGCGGGCGAGGGCCGATTCGGCGCGGTCTTGCGTGAAGGCCATCCATTCGGCAAACGGGGTGGTGCTCACGGCGCCTCCAGAGTGCTACGGTCGACGTCCTTGAACTGGCCATTTTCGAGGATGCGGATCTGTTCCTCGGCGTTGGCGAGTTGGGCCTGGCAGTGTTTCATGAGTTCCATGCCGCGCCTGTAGGCGGCAATCGAGGCTTCGAGCTCGAGTTTGCCGCCTTCCATGCTGGAGACGATGTTTTCAAGTTCGGCGAGCGCCGTCTCGAATTTCATGTCGGCGATGGGCTTTGTGGCCATGTTCTTGGCGATCCGGGAAACACGCGAAAATACTCTATCAGGGGGCGCCCGGTCAAATATCGGGGTAAAATAACTACCCCTTTTTAACCCCCGCTGGAGGCTTGGAATGTCCGACTTGGCGACGTTGTCCCGGTTGCCGGTCCGGGCTATGTCGGTCACCAGCTCATGGTGCCGGAAGCGGGAAACTACCGTTCGCTGGAGTGGAAAGACCACGGCCGGATGCTGCTCAACGGCGGCAGCGAAGGGCCGAATGCCGGGATCTGGCAGATGTCCAACGTCTGCCGCCATCGTCAGGCGATCATGCTGCAGGGTTCGGGCACGCTGAACGGGCCGATTGTCTGCCCGATTCACCGGTGGACCTACGACCAGGGCGGCGACTTGATCGGCGCCCCGCATTTTCCGCAGAATCCCTGCCTCAACCTCGACAAGGCCAGGCTGGAAAACTGGAACGGCCTGCTCTTCAAGGGGCCGCGCTCGGCCAACGTCGACCTCGGTGGCATGAATGTCGCGCGCGACCTCGATTTCACCGGCTACAAGCTCGACCACGTCGAGATGCACGAGTGCAACTACAACTGGAAGACCTTCATCGAGGTCTATCTCGAGGACTACCACGTCGTGCCCTACCACCCCGGGCTGGGCAACTTCGTCACCTGTGACGACCTGAGCTGGCAGTTCGGCGACTGGTATTCGGTGCAGAAGGTCGGCATCACTTCGCTCCTGAAGGATTCCTCGTCTTCTGCCTACAACCGTTGGCAGAAGGTCGTCCGCGAGTATTACGGCGACCGCGGCGAGACGCCGCCGCAAGGTGCCATCTGGCTGACCTACTACCCGAACATCATGGTCGAGTGGTATCCGCACGTGCTGGTTGTGTCGACGCTGCTGCCGATGGGGCCGGACAAGACGATGAATGTCGTCGAGTTCTACTACCCCGAGGAAATCGTCGATTTCGAGCGCGAATTCATCGAAGCCGAACGCGCCGCCTACATGGAAACCGCCATCGAGGACGACGACATCGGCGAGCGCATGGACCGCGGCCGCAAGGCGCTGCTGGCCGAAGGCCGCAACGAGGTCGGGCCGTACCAGAGCCCGATGGAAGACGGCATGCAGCACTTCCACGAGTTCTATCGGCGGATCATGCAACGGGACATCGAGGCGCGCTGAGCGTTTCGATTTTTGGCCTTTTTTCCGGTTGACCGTAGCATTCCGGGCGTCGGAGCAGACTCCGACGCCTTTTTGCTGCCCGCTAACAACTAACCAACGACTAGTCGCAAACACATGCAATCCCTGTGGATGATCGCCGCCAGTTTCCTCTTCGCCTGCATGGGCGTCTGCGTCAAGCTGGCCGCCGAGACGCATACGGCGGTCGAGATCACCTTCTACCGCTGCTTTATCTCGCTGATTCTGATGTTCGGCCTGATTCGCCTGCGTGGCGTGCCGCTGCGGACTGAACACTGGCGCTGGCAGATTACCCGGGGCATTGTCGGTTTCACAGCGCTGTTCGCCTATTTTTACGCCATCACGCTGTTGCCGCTGGCCACGGCGGTGACGCTCAATTACACCTCGGCCATTTTCCTCGCCCTCTATCTCGCGCTGGCCGGCTGGCAGACGCGGCACGGCATGCTCGGCGCGCTGGCCATCGGGCTGATCGGCGTTGTTCTGCTCTTGAAGCCGACCTTCCATGCCGAACAACTGGTCGGCGGTCTGGTCGGCCTCGGCTCCGGTGTGGTGGCCGGCATGGCCTATTTCAGCGTCCGCGAACTCGGGGCGCGCGGTGAGCCCGAGACGCGGACCGTCTTCTATTTCTCGCTGGTTTCCTCGATTTGCGCCGGCGGCTGGCTGGCTTTCAGCGAAATCCACGCGGTCGACCTGCGCAGCGGGCTGATCCTGCTCGGCGTCGCCAGCTTTGCCACCGTCGCCCAACTGGCCATGACCCGCGCCTACAGCCGCGGCAAGACCATGATGTCGGCGGCGCTGGCCTACAGCACGGTGATCTTTTCCAGCCTGTTCGGCATGTTGATCTGGGGTGAGGCCATCGGTGCCTCATCGTGGTTCGCCATCGGGCTGATCATCCTCTCCGGCATCGCCGCCACGCACTTTTCCCGCGCCAGCCCGGTGGAACAGGATTAGGATAGGATTGAGCTGTCAGGATCGAGGCGCTAGTGGGCAACAGCGCACCGACTGCTAACAGCTAGCGACTAATAACTACTAACTATCAGGAGCAAACCATGATCGTCATCGACCACCAACCGAACCGGGTCAATGTGTCCGTGTTCGGCGAATTCACTTTGGCCGATTACAAGGAGTTTGAAGAAGTTGTCAATTTCAAGGTCCAGTTCGAAGGCCCGGTTGATCTCTGTTTCGATTTGAGCCAGATGGCCGGCCTGACGCTTGATGTGGCCTGGGAAGAGATCAAGTTCTCGCGCGCCCATGCCAACGATTTCAAGCGCGTCGCGGTCGTCACCGACAGCCAGTGGGTGACGTGGAGTGCCTGGCTGTCGCAGACCTTCGTCAATGCCGACGTCGAAGTCTTCGAAAATGCCGATGAAGCCAAGGCCTGGCTGGGCTGATCGGGGATGAGCTTCACGACGCTGGTTGATGTGGCGACGTTGCGCGCGCATCTTGATGACCTTGATTGGCTGGTCGTCGATGTTCGCCACCAACTGGCCGATACCGGCTACGGTGAGCGTGTTTACGCCGAGGGCCATATTCCCGGCGCTGTCTTCCTGCATTGCGACCGTGACCTGTCCGGGCCGATGACCGGCTGCAATGGCCGCCATCCGCTGCCCGATCCGGAAAAACTGGTGCAACGCCTGGGCGAAATCGGCATCGGGCCGGCGACGCAGGTCGTGGTCTACGACGACGCCCAGGGCATGATCGCCGGCCGCCTGTGGTGGCTGTTGCGCTGGTTGGGGCATGACCGCGTGGCCCTGCTTGACGGCGGACTGCAGGCCTGGCAGGCGGCTGGCGGCATGCTGACCGCGGTCGTGCCGACTACGTCGCCGTGCGTTTTCGTGCCTTTGGCCCAGGATCATCTGGTCGAAGCCGACTACGTTCTGGAGCGCATCGAAACGCCCAACATGCACCTGGTTGACGGGCGCGGCCCGGATCGCTTCCGCGGCGAGAACGAAACCATCGACCCGGTCGGCGGCCACATTCCCGGTGCGGTCAATCGTTTCTTCAAGGACAACCTTTTGCCCGATGGCCGTTTCAAGACGGCCGCCGAGCTACGTGCAGAGTGGCTGGCCATCCTGGCCGGTTCGCCGCCCGATCTGGTCGTCCATCAGTGCGGCTCGGGTGTTTCCGCCTGCCTCAACATGGTCGCCATGGAAATCGCCGGCCTGCCCGGTTCGCGCCTCTATGCCGGCTCGTGGAGCGAATGGTGCGCCGACGCCGGGCGTCCGGTGGTGCGCTGAGCATGGAAAGCCCGAAGACAGGCCTCATCCTTCTCGCCCTGGTTGCCATCAGCACAGCGTCCGGGGCCTTTCTTGGCTGGACTTTGCGGCCTCCGGCAATGCCTGTCGAAGCGGTAAAGCCGGTGGCTGAAACGCCCGCCGACGTGCCGGCCGGTCTCAAGGTTCCAGCCGAGTAAGCGCCCATTCGACGTGCTCGCGGACCAGCTCGGAAGGATGGTCCGATTTCATTTTTAGCGCTTTTTTCCGGTCGACCGTAGCATTCCCGTTGCCGAGCGCCACGGCGATGTTGCGCAGCCAGCGTTCATGTCCGATGCGGCGGATCGGGTTGCCGGCCAGGCGCTGATTGAATTCCGCTTCCGTCCAGTTGAACAACTCGATCAGCGTTGCCGTATCGAGCTCGTGGCGCGGCGAAAACTCCGGGTCGCCGAGTTGGGCAAAACGGTTCCATGGGCAGCGCAGCTGGCAGTCGTCGCAACCGTAGATCCGGTTGCCGATCAGCGGCCGGAATTCTTCGGGAATCGGCCCGGCCAGCTCGATGGTCAGGTAGGAAATGCAGCGCCGGGCATCGACCCGGTAGGGCGCAACGATGGCCCCGGTCGGACAAGCCTCGAGGCAGGCCGTGCAGGTGCCGCAATGCTCGTCGATGGGGGCGTCGGGCGGCAAAGGCAAGTCGGTATAGATGTCGCCGAGAAAGCGCCAGGAACCTTCTTTCGAGAGCAGCAGTGTGTGCTTGCCACGCCAGCCGAGGCCGGCCTGGCGGGCGAATTCGACCTCCATGACCGGCGCCGAATCGGAAAAAACGCGGTAGCCGAACGGCCCGGTCAGCGCGGCTATGGCGTCGGCCAGCTTCTGCAGCCGGCTGCGCACCACCTTGTGGTAATCGCGCCCTTGCGCGTAGCGCGAAATCGCCGCCTGATCGGGGTTTTCAGCTGATTGTCGGTGCGGCAGGTAGTCGATGGCCGCGCTGATCACGGTGATCGTCCCGGGGTGCAGTTGCTGTGGGTCGGCGCGCAATTCGGCATGGCGGGCCATATAATCCATCTCGCCGTGGCAGCCCGCTGCCAGCCATTCCCGCATTTTTTCAACAGCGGGGCCGGGCTCCGCCCGCGCCACGCCAACGGCAGCAAAGCCGAGTTCCTTGCCGGCCTCGCGGATTTTTTCCTTGAGCGCCGCGTAATCCACCGTGGAGTCCTGATCGTGCATAGCCCCGATGTTACCGCCGTTTTCGAGCTGCCCACCGAGGCGGCCACTCAACACCTCGGCGATACGCTGGCGCCGCTGCTCCAGCCGGGGATGGTCATTTTCCTCGAAGGCGACCTCGGGGCCGGCAAAACCACCCTGTCGCGGGCGATGATTCGGGCGCTCGGCCACAGCGGTCCGGTCAAAAGCCCGACTTATTCACTGGTTGAAGTTTACGTAATTTCGAGCTTATACTTATATCACTTTGATTTTTATCGTTTCGAGTCCCCAGAGCGATCTGTCTGGTCGAATGGCCGGAAAGGGTTGCTGGCTGTGTTCCATCGCCAGACCTCCGGTTGCGGATTCATCATGCCGGTGTCGGGCGCAACCTCGAAGCCGTGGCCGATTCACCGAAAGGGCAGGCATGTCTGAACGCGCTCATCCCAGCCATGGCCGCCGCCAACTCCTCCGTTATGCCGGCGCCTCGCTGATTCTTTCCGTCACGCCGCTGGCCGGCGCAGCTGCCAAACAGCCGTCGGTCCTCGCCGTGCGCATCTGGCCGGCCGCCGACTACACCCGCGTTACGCTCGAGCACGACGGTCTGCTCAAATTCACCCATTTCACCGTTGAAAATCCCGACCGTCTGGTCGTCGACATCGAAGGCGTCGAGTTCAACAGTGTGCTCGACAGCATCGCCAACAAGCTGACCACCGACGACCCGAACATCAAGCTGCTGCGCGCCGGCCGCTTCAAGCCAGGCGTCGTCCGTCTGGTCATGGAACTCAAAGGCAAGGTCAATCCGCAGGTGTTTACGCTCGAGCCGGCTGGCGAGTACGGCCGCCGCCTGGTCCTTGACGTGTACCCGGTCAATCCACCCGACCCGATGCTGGCCTTGCTGGAAGGCCGCAAGGATGCCCTCGAGCAATTGGCGGAAGAGCATGATTTCCAGATTGCTGACAATCGGCCGGACAAAGGGGCCGGCAACAATCCGGAAAAGCCGGTCGAAGCGCCGGAAGTGCACACCAGCAACAAATCCGGCAAACCGGTCGTCGACCGCATGGTCACCATTACGCTCGACCCCGGGCACGGTGGCGAAGACCCCGGCGCCGTCGGCAAACGGGGAACTTACGAAAAGAACGTCACGCTGGAAGTCGCCCGCCGCCTCAAGGCTCGCATCGATGCCGAGCCGAACATGCGCGCCGTGCTGACCCGCAATGCCGACTTTTTCGTGCCGCTCAACATGCGCGTCCAAAAGGCGCGGCGTATCCAGTCCGATCTCTTTCTGTCGATTCATGCCGATGCCTGGATCCGGCCGGACGCCAAGGGGTCGTCGGTCTTTGTCCTGTCGGAACGAGGTGCTTCCAGCACCCAGGCGCGCTTGCTCGCCCAGAAGGAAAACCAGGCCGACCTCATCGGCGGGGTCAATCTCGGCAACAAGGATCTTTTCCTGGCGCGGACACTGCTCGATCTGTCGCAGACGGCAACGATCAACGACAGTCTGAAACTGGGCAAATACCTGCTCGGCGAACTGGGGACGATCAACACGCTGCACAAGGCTCAAGTCGAGCAAGCCGGCTTTGCCGTCCTCAAGGCCCCGGACATTCCGTCGGCGCTGATCGAAACGGCCTTCATCTCCAATCCGGAGGAGGAGCGCCGGCTGAACGACGACGCCTATCAGGAAAAACTGGCCGGTGCGATCGTTCGTGGCATCCGCCAGTATTTCATCAAGCATCCGCCGGGACCGAAGTCCAGACTGGGCACCATCAGCTAGTGGGTGACCTAAATAAAGTCACTACCTTACAAATAAAGTCCTGAAGCCCAGGAATAAAGTCGTAACTTTGCTAGAGGATTATTTTTCACTGGGCTGTCTAGGTTGGCCAGTGGGGATTGACGGCGATTGACCGGCGCTGTGACTATTTCTCTGGCAGGAGAACCTCTGCAACTAGCAAAAGGAATTCACGCTCAACATAGCGGGCGATTGCCTCTGTGCTAACTGGAAACGGCTCGGGTTGAAGGGAGGCGCGTTCACTTGGCGATTCTCGATATACCTGCAGAAGAAGCACTGGCGCATCTCAATCGACGAACCGATGTGGCCTGTTCCCGGAGCCCTCATATCGTGGGCACCCCTCGTGAATACCAACTGTGTGAATTGCTGCGAGAGGGGCGAACCAGAACCGAGATTGCCGAATCACTTTCCCTGCGCCCCGCCTTCAACAAGGGCTAGCTCGAAATACGTCCCTAGCTCAAAGCCCAAAGGGAGATTGCCTATGCGGTAAGAGAAACTGAAAAGCATCGGGCTCAATTGTTGGCTGCTCTGAATACCCATCCTGGATTGCCTATCAAGACCATTCGGCGATTGCCGAAGAATGGTTTTCAGTGGCGCTAGAACAACGACCGGGAGTGGCTACAACAGGCCCTGTCAGCGATTTGGAAACTCAAAAAGCACCATTTCAGTAAACATGTCGTGCGAATAGAAATTCGTAACAATAATTATGCCCCAAGCCCCTAGAGTACTGGGAGAGGTTTTAGCCCCCCAAGCGCTGCCTCAGCCTATAGAAGTATTTTTCGAATTTTTGAATGGACTCCTGGCAGGTCATTCCGAATAGCCGCCTGACTTACAAAATATGCGTCATCACCTTTGGATTTTTCATGTTGTTCAATCGGATTGGGCAAAAGCGGCGAATAAAGGAATATCGAGATATCTCTATCATTTCTACTAACTCGCAGCGGAACATCATCGGTTGCCGAAGCGGCAACTGATTTACAGGAACAATCATCTAGCTCGAGGCTGGCAGCTAAAGCTGTGAGTTGTTGTGCCTGCTCTTCCAGTGTCCCGCCGCTTGGAATCGTTTCATAAATTGCGTAGCGCAATAGCGCGGCAGCAAGTTTTCTATCCAATAATGGCTTTAGATGCTGGTTATGGAAATGGTCAAGGCAATCTGTACACGAGGTATCGCAATTGCAGTCCTCCAATACATTCAGTGCATCAAGAATTATTTCATCGAAATATTTAGCTGCCAGTTGAGAGTACCCAGCCCCTCCGGAAAGCGTGTCGTATAAATAGACATCCAAGGAAATTATCCCGTTGGGACTTGCTGGCAATAGACGATGGCCCGCTCCAAACTCAGTGGGGTCTAAATCGAGCTGACGATGTCTACTCGCGGCTAGGCGAAGTGCTTCAGCCAATGAATAAGCAGCGCTTTCAAGAGTGCGGACTGTTGCTACAGAAGACAAGTCAGTTATTAGTGGCTGTGACACTGAAAATCTCAGTAGCAGTACATCTGTAGAAAAATCGAACCAGAGGAAAACCCTTCTAAACTCCCCATCACAAAACTCTCCACTTTCTTTATTTTTCGTCAAGTAAGGACGCTTGTGCTTTCCTGACTTTGGATTATGGTCGTCATACACTTCGGCGCAGCCGCATTTGCTGCACACCGAAAATCCAGGTGAATTTCCCTTACGGTTCATACCTTTGTTTAGGGTTAATAGCCTATTATCGCTTGCGTAGCTATACTTCAGCCTGGGTGTTAATTCGTTAAAATCAAATGATTCTCCACCCAGAGGCTGAGGAAATTGCGCCATCGTTGCGTATGTGTACTCTTGCTCCCGGTCATCCTCAGGCAATGCTCTGGCATTTTCTGGCCCAAACATTTCAGGTTGAATAATTAGTTCGTCTCTTAGAGGGCTTCCACAAACTGGACAGTCAGAAGCGAGGCGAGCGCTCATGTGTGGGTCCTGAACATACGAGCAGCAATCACACATCACTAATTTTTTGGCCTCCGAGAATAGCTTTTCAGCTCGATTTATTTCAGAAGAGCCATTAGCAAATATCCCCCCAGAACGGTAGGTCTGCTTATTGATAACTACAAGCCGACCGGGGGCATATTCGCTCAGCGCTTGATTCGTTGATTGTTGAGGTAATTGTTCCACTCGGATTTCCCATGCACCACCACTACTCTTAACGCATTTTTCTACTAAAAATCCGCAAAGTGATGTCGGAAAGGCATATGAAGGCAACAGAGAATGAAAAAACAAAAACTCCAACAAATCCTCTTGTTCAAATGCTTCATTCTGCTCTTCATCATCAGTGAGTTGCAACGTCGAGGAAACCGGCACTACACTTTTTTTGTCAGCTAATGACTGAAGGAAATCCTCTGCAATTACTTTTACCCACTCTTCAAGTGAATAGGAGACATCCAAATTTTCTGGCAGCCACTTTGCTATCGACTTTCGCAGAGTATATGGAGGAGCCAGAACTGTTTCTTTAACCCATTTCGTAAACGCAAATAAATTTAGGCCCGACTCTGACTCATCATGGAAAAAGTCTCGTGTATACCCGAGAGCCTTCTGGAGAATTGCCGTTCCCGTTCCACTAGCAGCACCGCCATGTTGCTGGAAAAAAGTTTGAATGAGATAAGAATGAACATGACGCTTTGCAATCTTAGGGTTATCCACTTTGAGTTCAGGGCTACGAGGAGGGCCACTTACCATGTGACGTGGATGCAAGAAATAGTAACTATCATGCGGCCCATTTTGCGAGTACGTAACTACTGAGGATACTGCAGCACCTCGTCGGCCGGCACGACCGGCACGTTGCTGGTAATTTTCTCGTTGGGGCGGAACATTTCTGAGCGCAACGGCAACCAAAGAACCAATATCAATCCCGACTTCCATTGTTGTTGTACAACTAAGCACGTCGATTGGGCGGTCCTTATCGTTCAACAAAATGTCTTGGAACCTTAATTCGTGCAATTCCGTTGTTGAGTGCACACTCTTACTATCCCGATTCGAAAGTTGTGCTGTATGTTCCTCCGCATACAAATTAGACAACTTCGCACCCGGCATCAGCGCCAGTTCTACTGGATTACGCCAGAACGATTTTCGCGCAAGCAAATATGGGTCGATAGCGGGGTCAAGCTCCCTATTGCTCTCGCTACCACACGACAAACAAGCACCTCGGAAGACAAACGGGGTTATGGACGTGCAATCGGAGCACTGAAACCAATGGTGGGACAAATCAATAGTCAGCTTGACGGCGTTGGGGGCCAAGAAAAACCCAGCCTTCTTGACAGCCAGCACTCGCTGAAAGCTTAGTTCAAGTTGTTCCAGATGTTCGGGTGTAACCCCTGGCCTGCCACTCAAGGCGAGCTTAACTGTCTTTGAGAAGCGACCTTTCGCATCCCATTCTTGTTTCCAGAAACCAGCCGCCTTTCCTCTAAGATTCGAAGGAAGGTCTGCATCAAAGGCAAAAGAGCTCAGCAACTCATCAATCCAAGCGACAGATAGCGCACGAAGCTCTTCCGGACTTACTTTGTCGCCTATTTCACGCGAGATTTGCTTTAAGGCTTTCGTTGTCGGCTCAACAAATCCTACGGTCGTTCCGGACAAAGAATAGTAACTACTGCAAAGTAGCTTAAGAAGCGCAACTTTGTAGCGGGTCGGCGGAGTTCCTGGTGCGTAGTTTTCATCAAGTGACTCGGCCAAGTCTCCACCATTGCGCTTAAACATCTCGACATGTTCATCGAGTTTGTCAGCATCAATATCAAACATGGAGAGATTGTGCGTATTTAGCGTAGACAAAAAGGCAAGATACAAAACCTGGTCTGTAGGTTTCGCCTCACGCTTCACATCCTTCAAGTAATTGACGGATAAGGCAATAGCTTGCCTGAATACATCTAGCTCCATATCCCGCGGCATATCACGGGCAAGACGCGCAGCTTTTTGTCTCCCATCCGAGAACACTAAAACTTTTCGTCCCCCGTTGGGAAATTGACGGTCGGAGCGTCGCGTTGCAGGCTGATACGTCATTTGAGCACGAACCAGAGTAGAGAATGGAGCCTCTCCCTTTGTTACATGGTCCATAATTTTTGAGACTTCACCTGCAGACTGCACAGTTCTCTTTCCACAAACAGGGCAGTTTTCAAATGTAAGTTCTTTTGTAGTAATGACATCCTTATCTGGAATTCGAACTGACCGAAAACCTGAAACGTCTGAGGGACGACAATTTAACAATTTGCCAGTTGTTACATGGAGCCACATTTCTCTAGTATGAGCTGATGGGTGAGCTTTACCATCAAGCATCATTTCTACGGGATAGAGATGCCGTCTTTGGTCTTCTAAAGACAATGCATCGGGCTCATGCCATAAAAAATTTACCTTCTCATCTACCCAACCTTTAATGAAAGCTGCGCCACAGTCTCTGTGAGTAAAAAACTCATACACCCGGCCATTATCATGGCAACCACATGTAAGTCGCGGCTTTGTATGGAAACTACCTAATAATGAAGGCTCCTTGTTTGCATTTAGTCTATTAGAGCAAGAAGATGATACGCAAGCATATAGCCCCGGAAGTCCCCTATAGAATAGATGGAGGCGCGTTGGCATAAGCACCCGCCCATCTGCCGCTCTTTTCGCTAAAGAGCACAATATCAAAAGTGTATCCAAAGCCCTGGCAGCCATCTCTGATGTAGCCTTTGGAAAAATCAGTGCATGGAGCTCTTCAAGGGCCGTCGCTCGGCCCATTACAGAAGAAATCAATAATTCAGCCGGGCCAAAACCCGATAAGCAATCAAACAGGTAATCGGGAAAAGGAGCGGTGTCTTGAGCGTTTAGAGACCAATCAAGGGATTTCCCTAGCCTAAATGCTTCTGCCGCCGCCATTTCGGGCTCTATTGCAAAGTTGGCAAGCACTCCTGTGTCGCAAATTGCCATGGCAGTTGATTCTGCTTCTGATGCTGGGCGGCCTACGCCTCTGGTCTCCTTCGTCCCAGTTATAACCTTGAAATCCCTTGATGAGTCGTCAGATTGCCCTGTTAAATCTTTTGCGAACTGTCGAACATCCTCTAAAGCCTGAGGGCCTTCACCCAAGCTTGCGCTTGTTAGAATGCACCGAACCCTATCCCGCGTAATACCAAGTCTCGCTATTAGTCGGCGAATTAGTAAAGCCACTTCTGCTCCGCCAGCCCCCCTGTACATATGGGCTTCGTCCAATACCAGAATTAGTTGATTCTGGCTGTCAGCAGCCAGCCATTCCGCAGTTTGTTCAAAAACCCCTTTCTCGATTGGGCGCAACAGCATGTACTCAAGCATGGAGTAATTTGTTACAAGCAGGTCGGGGCATTGAGCCTGCATTTCGTGCCGAGTCATCAACTCAAAATCATTTGGTTGCGTTCTTAAGCGCGCACCCCAATTCGCTGCAGTGTAAGAGCTTCCCGTTTTTTTCCCGCTTTTGTATTCTTTAGTTTCGGCGGCTACAGAGTTATAAAAATTAACCAAGTCTTTGCTTGGCCAGCGCCCCATGCTGACAAGTTGTTTTTTGAGTTCTGGCCTGCCTTCAACCTTTGAATAAAATTCATCAAACAAAGGCGCAATAAACTTATTGTCCTTTGCTGCATTGCGCTTGCCTGGATAGGGGGTTCTTCCGGTATAACTTCCAAACTGTATAGGTCTGCCGCGCCCAGCATTCACAGACGCATTTGCCTGCTCATTCCCCAACAGTCTTCTAATCCGAGCCATTTGGTCATTGACCAAGGCATTCATTGGATAAAGCAAAATAGCTCGACACCCACGTAGTTTTGCTGATGCACCTCGTTCCTTCGACTCGATTGCTAAAGTGCCCAATATCGGCATCAAGAAACTTTCTGTTTTACCCGAACCCGTTCCGGTTGCTATTACAAGGTCAGCAGAATCAGCCCCGAGAAATGCTTCAAGTGCATCAGACTGATGCTTATATGGCTTCGGGTATAAACCAACGTTCCCTCCCAGATTTGCAATCGAGCTTAATGCCGCTTTGGCCACTTCCGGAATACTTAGCTTTTGATAGGATTCACCTTGGGCATATATTGGAGTCGCTTCTATGAAGGCCTGTTGCGCAACAACACCTCGCTTCTGCAGAAGTGCTTTTCGCTCTTCGACTAGACGTTCATCTCTTATGTGATACTGAGCTTCAATATATTGCTGAAGTGCAGAATGCAATCCTATCGCTGTTTCGTGGACACCGAGGCGTTCAGTTTTGTTTTTCTCAAACATTGTTAACTCCAAAATCTCCGGCGATTGCTTCATATCCCAGATAGGCCAGTGTCGCCTGAAGCAAAGGAAATAATTCGATTGCAAAGACAAAAACGCGGGGCCATGGCCTTTCATCGTTAATAAACCTAATCCACCCTAAATCTAAGAAGCGATTTTCTGGCTGAGGAAGGGGATGAGGAATTCTGAAATACACGCATCGCCCGACAAATTTTACGCGCACTTTATTCTTGCCATCCGCATAGGAAATAGCGCCCTGTAATCGCCTTGCATCACTGTTAGATATTTCTGTCATTGCTAATATCTTTGGTGGCTTATTCGGAACCCGCAGAATTTTCGCTAACCCGTAAATATAAAAACCACCCCTTTGCTGATTATTATCAGTGGCAACTCTTACG
This sequence comes from Betaproteobacteria bacterium HGW-Betaproteobacteria-4, assembly GCA_002840785.1. GTDB lineage: Bacteria > Pseudomonadota > Gammaproteobacteria > Burkholderiales > Rhodocyclaceae > Azonexus. The sequence continues at coordinate 27,492 of PHCH01000004.1, forward strand.
AGAGACAAACAGGAATCACCTAAGTAATCACCCAATTGCACCCATCGATTAAAAGCGTAAACAAATAAGTTTTCGGTTATTGATGTTGGTTGCATTGACTCAACAGCCGTTTTCTTAAACTCAATTGCCCAAGTACTTACGTCGCTATGCTGAATGCCTATCCAATCTTTCAAATTCTGTCGGGGCATACTCTCGAAAAAGGAACGCGTTCTATCCGATAGCGTCACAACCCTTGCCCGGCCGCACACCGTTAATTCAGCCCGAAGCTCTCTAGGAAGCAATTGGAAAGGAGTTCCCCCAACTAGCAGATAGCTAGAAGCAGTGATTTCCACCAAACGCATTGGTGCCGGATACCATCCCTTTTTTACATGGACAACATCACCAATCGCTTCGAGTCGCCGTAGCTCTTCAAGGAGGATATTTGGACCGTCTTCGTTTAGCACCTCGGGCCAGATGGGAGACAGGCGATGTCTTGTAGGTCGCGTTATGTTTATAGTTGGAACAGGGGAAATTTCGGGCGAGTCTTGACGAACCAGCCCGATTACTACAGCGGCTCGAAGATGCTCTGAAATTGCAGCAACCCTTGTTGCCTCTGGCACATCGCCAAATCGCAAATCATGCTCAATGGCACGATTTACATACTCTGGTGATAGCGCTTCTAGCTTCACTGCAACAGTTCTTCTGGTAACGCCACCAATGAACTGACCACAATGGCACTTTCAGAAACCTCAGGTAGCGATTTGACAATCAACTCTTCGAGGCTTGACTTATTTACCCCAGTCGCAACAGCCCATGGGATGAGCCATGCAGACAACATGATTTCACTCGCCAATTCATAGTTTTCTAGATTGGCTAAATGGAGGAGGGATACAGTACGTTGCAGCAGGCGCTTCCTAAGTTGATTTGTCTTCAGACCCATAGTCTCTATTGCCTCTATAAGGTCTGCAGACTCTTGGCCTGCTCCTGACATTTCAAGTAACTCATTCGGTCGAATTTCATCAAATACGCCTGGCCTTTGCTTATTCCATTTCGAACGCATCCAATTCAAACCATCAGAATTTATCAATGGCCCCAGTTGTAGAAGAGGAAGTCCACCTGGCAACACTGCGGGCCCATCCGCCCAAGTAGCGATTAACGGACGATATGACAGACACTCATCACCCCCTACTAGCCTACGCAGCACCAACTCACGAAGCTCGTCACCGTAGACTTCAAACGCTGAGCGGTTAATCCCTTTGACAAGCAAACAGCCATATTGGCTTTCGTCTGCTCTCATCCACTCCATTGCAACTTCCGCCATTCCTCCGTCACACAAACCGAGCGGTACATGCCAAACCAATCCATTACCCCCAGCTAGCGCAACTGACGTTGCTTCTGCCAATAGTTCACCAAAAGACCCCGAAAACTGAATTAGCTGCCCCGAAACTGTGGCCACCAAAATGGTGTGTGCAACCCACTCACAATCCGTTTCCGACAAACCAACTGCGGCGAGGTTATTAACTATACTTTGATGCGCGAGCTCGTAACTTTTTAGCGAAATATTAGGCGACGGCCATTCTCTTGAAACAGAATACATTCCCGACGATGACGTACCTATCTCAGCGAAATGCGAAGACCGTACTTCTGTTGAGGTGTCGTTCGACCGTGGAGGCGGGGGCGTACACAAATCATTTTTTATTTCCGCTAGGGACTGCGTTAAATCAGTTAGTCGAAGGTCTTGTTCTCGTACAAAAGAAGCAATCTGTTCAATTTTCTCTTTCTGCGACTCCCCTTGGGCTGAGATAAAACCTTTCAAATTATTTTGTAATAGCAATCGCTCCCGCTCTTCTCTTTCTTCGGATTTACTCACACATTGTCTGAGTAAATTTATCTCTGCAGTTAAACCCTCTGGAGCTTTCGCCTGCGATATAACTAGCTTCTCCAACTCATCGATTCGGGTGGCTATCTTCTGTAAATTAATGTTTTGACCTGCTGCACGCTCTTCAATGCCCTTAAGCAAATCAGAGAGGGCTGCTATTTTGTCAGGCAGTGCTGCGAACTCTCTTTGTTTCTCCAGTTCAGAAACTGTTGGAAGAGACTCTAGTCGTTTCGTTACATCTGAGTTGTCGGAGAATGGTCCAAAAACTAAAAGCCTCTCAACATCTTCCTTGGCACAATTATCACTTCCGCATCTGCGAATGAGTTCATCGATAAAAAAGGAAGCGCCATCAGCTCCCATCTCGTTGAGTTCTTTTGGAGTAAGTGAAAAGCTGCCACCAAATTTCTCAATTGCATGAAAAGCCCACATGCACCCTAAAACTCCCCATTCAACCTCATTATTGCGAATCTTGGCATCCCCTGTATGGGCCAATACATGGACCAGCTTTTTAACTCGTTCTTTAATTTCTGCCGTTGAGTTTTTTCTGAACCCATCAACCGTAGGCAATGCCTTGACAGCATCTAAACGTTGCTGAGGCGAAATTTCGTCAATGTAGGCTGCAATTCTTGCGGCTCCTTGACCGGAAATTCGAAGTTTTGCGGACTCACTATATGTTACAAGCATTAAATCACCCTTGCTTTATCTGAGTTCTTAAGTATTCCTATTTCTTTCATCAATACGATATGCAGGGACTTCATCGCATCCCTGGGAGTACTCGAAAGAAATGCCTTGATAAGCGATTCGTCACTGAAGCGTTTAGCTAATCGAGGCCAAGTAGGCCTGGTGTCGAACTGCATCAGATATGCCAATAGCCGTTTTCTAGTTCGCGTGGCAATTACATACTTACAGTCATCGGAAGTGGCCTGAGGCGCTGCAGATGTAGCGGTTCCCAAAGCGCCGAAATCAATGCGAATGTCAGTTGTGGGGTTATCAAGGGCCTTTACCAACAGCTCCGCAGCCTCCTGACCATCTTTGGTCAGCAATGCGACTAATTTCCAAACCCCATTCCTTCCGGCATATATCTTCCCTTGGCAGCCAGGCGGAAAATCGATTGAAACAGGCGTTATTGTTTTGTTTCTAGCTTGAGAAAGCCACTCAGACGACTCCATGCTGTGTAGATATACTTTACACAATGAACCATTCTGCCCCCCCCCAATCATTTGTACAGATGCAAAAAAATGTGAAGATGGTGCCGGCTTGAACCCAATTTCGATTCGGGCATCCTGCATACTTCGAGATATGACTTGCAGTTCTTTTTCTTCATCAGAGAAAAGCTGGAAGAAATGAGGCTCTTCGAGTAGCAGATTTACACCCATCACTTCTGTTCCTGACCGAGAAAATACCGAGGGAGACTCGGAATACTCCCTTCTCAAAGCTCCAGTAAGAGAAAAAACGAGGGGAGTACGTTCGGCGCTCTCGAAATAGCGGGCCGTGACTGCATGAACATATGGGGGCCATACAGGGACAAATGTTGGAGTCTCTTCAGCAAGGGCAACTCCAGAAAAACTTTCAACCCAAATTTTTGATGCCTTGGACAACTGAGATGGGATGGTAACCAGTGCGCCATTCCACTCAGCTCTTTGCGACAGCATTTCTATATGAAACTCTTCGGGGAATACTGGCTTGGCAGACTGATGCCATATGAATGCATATGTATGTTCAACTCGTAATTCGCTCGCTCGTGGTAACAATTGCGAGCCTGGGCGTACGACATCCCCAAAAACAGTCGCTTCTCGTGTTTTTAGCCCAGTACACGACCTGCTAAGTCGTTCAAAGAGTACCGAGTTATGTGGTTCTATCGAGATAACTCTATATGGCTGAGACTGTGGTTCAGCAACAAGACGCCTTGCTGTTCCAATGTTTCCTGTAAGGTTTATAAGTTGCTGCCTCCCCCCCACATCAATCAGAATGCTCCCTCTATCGCACCCTCGAGTTGGAACGGAGAGCTCAATCCCCCACCCACGAGGAAAGCCTACTGTCGCAAGTTGAAGGCCAATGGCGATTTCCCAAGGCTGTCCAAGTAACGCATGCTGGTCATTCGTGAAGTCATGGGCATGGGTAGTTGACGAGAAATAGAGCTCGCAATCCGGTCTTCCCGTTCCTTTTTTATGCGCGAAGTGTGGGTCATGAGCCACTCCCGCACGCAAAAATACGGGTGCTTGGCAAACTGGACATATGTACGACTCACTATGTGATGCGTCAGATGCATCCACCAAATAGCGAGGGGAGAACTTCTGGCGAGCAATCTTCACTTGCTACTTATCCTCGTTAGCAAGAAAAGATGTCATACAGCAATACTTACAGGCTCGACTGTCTTGTAGGTCAGGCCTGTCTTGATAAGCCCTTCCATAAACAATGGAGACCACTGTTTGTACTCATTGTGGGAGCAAGCTCGTTGAATCAACCAACGATTAACCGCCACTTCGCCGATTGCCTTGGCTGACTGCAATGAATCTAGCTTCGTTAAGCCTGTTTCTCCGCGAAGCAACTCCAATGAATTGTCAGCCAGAAGTGATACGAAGACCTCTCTCTGTATCCCGTGCTTTAGCAAATCTCCCTTAAACCCTAATTCAGCCAGGGCCGCTCGTATCGTCCTAATACGCCAATTTGGCCCTTGGCCAAATGCATGTAAATCGGCGTACTCGTGCCCTTTCTGACGCAGATAGTCTCGCATCTCCACAAACAAATTGTCAGGCACATGAAAATGCCCCCAACCCCCAGTAAAACCTAGGCTTTTGAAGTAAACCGTCCCATCTATTTTTAGTCGGTTATATAGCGACGAACGCCCCATCGACGACGATGTTGTTACTGCAAGCAATTGGGGGTGCTTAGATTGTTGTGAAATTATTCCTACAGATTGCCCGTATGTGGCAGCAAACTCATCATAGATTTCACGGCTACGTACCATACATGCGACCAATTTCCCTCCGAGCAACATGTTGTAAGGGGGAATCGCTCCTAGTACATAAGCATCTAAAACATTAACTAATCGCTCTGCTCGGTCCGCACCTGACCATCCAATGAATTTATCTCGCACTGCTAAGTTAAAAACAGGGTCTCCAATGGCCAATAGGCCTATCAATTTTCCATTCTGCTCATCCCAAAGGAGAAAGCGAAGTCTTCTGCCGAAGCCACTGGATACAGGAACCGACCATGAAAGTGATGCCAGTCGAAACAAATCAGATTGCCAAGTTCCACTTACTACCCTTTCTAACCGTGGAGCGATTTTTGAGGCATCGACTTCAGCTCCAGCTGCGAAGTGTTTTTGTAGAACAGGAAGAGACTTGCTCAGGAAGGTTGAGGAGTTCTCAAGGATAACCTTGCGCTGAGGCGCGTGTACCGCCCGAATAACCTCCTTCGTAAAGCCGGGAGCAAGCAAAGCTCCGCCATCGGCCTTCGTGAACCCAAGTGATGCAAGATGTCTTCGAATCTTGCGTTTCAAGAGAGATTCCTTCGGATTGAGTTGAATCAGTATGTTTTTATCTTTATTCATGATGCATCGAACGAAGCTGGGCTATCCCAATATCCTAACCTCAAACAAGCAAGCGCACAGCTATTCTTGCCAAAGACGATAGCTCTGATTTTCGCGCCGACAACCATCATCTCTGACCACCACGAAGCAAGTTTTTGATAGTGATAGGAAACAATTAAGTCTTTCGGGAGACAATTAAGTCTGTCGGGCAGGGAGTCACTAACTACTTGATTCGAGGCAATCATAGAATTACCAATTCTTGGGCAAAGTCCGTAGGGGGGGACCACTCCCCCCCACTGCACCCGCCTAGAATTACGCGATAGTCTGTCGAACCAAATAGTCACAAGGATTTTGAGCTCTCGGCACTCGACCGTGGCCTTCAATAATCTCCGCGCCTAGCCGATGGTTTCCAGTATCTCCAGCCCCAATGCCTCCTGTGGAATCCAACTACCACCACCCCATAATTTAACCAAGATTTCGCCTAGGTCTGCTCCTAACCATTCGCGCGCAACTCCGGCGGCGCTGCCATGTTCTGGCTCAAGTGTTTTCATGCGCCGGACACCGTTTTCCAACAACCAACGATAGAACTCCAATGCAGGTTCTACGCGCGTATCTTCGGTGCCTACCGACCGATTGAAGTCGAGCGGGATGCGAATCCCGGTCGGGTCGAGGTCTCCCAGGTATTCCGCGCCAACGCCAGCGACTTCGCGGAGCACTTGGTCAAGGGCTCGACCGCTGCTGCGAAAGGCTTCACCCGCTCCATATACAACCGCGGAATACCGTTTGGCTTCGTGATTCCACTCGCCAAAGCTCCAGAAGCTGTTGTGGTTTTCAAGGATGAGTACGGGTTTGCCGGGTGCGTTGGCCAAGCGATACGGCAAGGGCAGTGGCACTTGAAACGCGCCAATCGTAGAAATGGGCATCCGCCCCGTGAACAAGGTATCGCCGGTACGCATTGCATCGAGACGCTTTTCATCCCCGAAGATTTCCAAGGAGCGCTCCTTGATAGGCACCGGCCGAAAAGCCCCTCTGCGACGGAGCAAAAAGTCGTTTATCGCCTTTGCCGACTCCAGGGCGGTCGGCTTCAACTCTGGCCAAAACCCCAGTTCCGGTACCCAGGGTATGGCCGAATAATCTTCGCGTTCGTCGGCAGACCTATCTCGCGCCAGTTGTATCCAGTTTGGTAGCGGTGGGTTTCCCAGTTTCTCCCAGCTACCTGCAGCCGGCAATTGAATCAACCGCGCCTCCTCGAGCACACGCAACGACTCGAGCAACTGCGCACCCCGCGTAGGGCTGGCGACCAGCTCTGGGCGTGCCTCAAAGAACATACGTCGAACGTCGTCCAGTGGAATGCGCTTGCGCGAACTTTGCTGTAATCGCCTGTGAAAATCTGCGGTCATATCGTTTCAGGCTCCTGCTCACGTAGTTTGAAATCAACCACCTCCAGGTGCCAACGTCCTGTCTTAGTGTTCTTACCCGCCTTGCGAAGTCGATTGAAGCGGCTGAACTCGCCGATGGTGTTGTAATCCGGAAGCGCCGTGGCAAAAATAAGCTGCACATCCATGGATTGTGCCAATAACCGCTGAGCCTTCCACAACGCGGGTGTCGTGGCCTTGGCGAATGGGTTATCCAGAATCAGCGGGCCACCGCCTGTCTTCTTCAGCTTGGCCTGTGTTTCCGAGCGCAGCTGATTGATAAGGAGATACAGGAACATCGCCATAACCACGCCTTCGCCACCGGAGTTTTGAATCTTGTCGACCGTCACATATTGCAGCGCTTCGTCGGGCACCATCTTCAACATCTGTAGGCCCAATGGCTTGCCGTGAATGCGCAACAGCGCCTCGGCAACTAGCTCTGGGCCGCGCGCAGGGACGATGTTTGAATCAATGAGCGAGTCCAGATAGCTGTGGAGTGCTTGGCGCCGAGCTTCCTGTGATATTTCGTGGAAGCGGGCGCGCATCTTGATGACAGATTTGCCACCCACATACGGCGCCCCGGCCGGCACCTTCTTGTTATTCACCGCCGAATTAAGCAGGGTGAGCGCACTGTTGGCGAGATTGGTCAGCTCACCCACGCAAGCCTCAAAATCCTCCTTCATCCCATCCAAACTGGACTGGGTCGTACCAATTCGGTCGACAATCCCTTCCAAGAGACGCTGGCTGTCTGCACATGCGGCATCAAAGTCATTTCGCTGGAGCTGAGCCGCTATCTCGGGTTCCACGTCCTGAAGCTCCTTCCGCATGGCCGACGTTTTCATTTCATCGAACGCTTTGTGCGCCTTGCTGCGGGCACCTTCTACCTTCTTAGACCGTGACTGGAATTCCGTGACAATAGTGGTTGTCTGGAGATTCACATCGCCCAACAGCTCAATCGGGTCAGCTACTAGCAAGTCAGGCAGGGCCAATGCCGACCGAAGCATCTTGGCAACATTCAGTGCCTCCTTGGCTTCCTGGTCAGCTTGCTTAGCCAGTTCTTTGGCCCGTGCTGCCGCAATTCTGGCAGTCTTGGCTGCGTCAGATGAAGCCTGCTTGAACGAAGATGCCAAATCGATTTCTGCGTTCAATGCTCCCTCATTTAGTTCAATCATTTCCGGAGTCGGTTCGTAGCTGGGCTTGCTCACCTTATAGAATTCTTTGGACTGGTTCTTCGCTACCGCCAGTGCGCTATCAGCTTCTCGGGACGCCTTGTCTGCCACCTCAATTTCTTCATTTGTGGCAGGAATCAATGCGTCGAAGTTGCCCTTCAGGTACGGCGCCATATCGAGGAGTTGTACCCCATTAAAGGTCTTCGTAAAGGCCTTGGTTTTCTCCTGGTACTGGGTTCTGGCATGTTCCAATTGCTGATGAAGCAAACCCAGCCGGTCCTTTTCCTGGGTTTCAAATGTTTGGGCCGCGTTCGCATACAACTCCCGCAGGACTGTTAGCTGTTGCGGATTTTCAGCCAGATAAGCCACGGCATCGAAGGACTTGTCGAAATACTTGAGCGCACCACGTTCCTCACCCATCTGATTGGCTTGATTTTCAAGTCCAACCTTGGCTCGATAGGCATCCTTCTCGAGTATTTCCAGTTTTTCTTGCTCGAGGGCTATTTCCGCCCGCCGTTCTGCAATGGCAGTGATATCCGTGGCGATGACCAATAGCCGCTCAACCCGAAACGCGTGACCTTCTTCGTGTGTTTTGGCAAACCGCTCAAGGTCCCGAGCGTACCGCTCAGCTGTCATTGCGGTGGAACCACATTTCTGCGATTCGGCCTGGCGCTGGTCCGCAGTGGCCCGGCATTCGCTCGCCTTGGTTGTTGCAACGGCAGCATGCTCCTTTGCTGCAACGGCTTCTGCATTAAGCCGTGTAACGTCGGAAATCGCTCGTTGGAGGGCCGCTGCACCAAAGCGTACGAGATACGCTTCAAGCCGTTGTTTGCCTGCTTGGGCATCCCGCTGGCGTTCGGCGTACAGACGACGGCGTTCGCTTTCGGCAGACAATTGCGTTTCCAGTGTCGCGAGCAGACCGGCCGCAGCACCGATATTGAATCTTGCGTCATCCGACGCCGAAAGTGTCAAGCGGTCATCCCCTGAAAGCTCTGCATCGAGTGCTGAAATCGAAACGACGACCGGGCTGGTGAGCTTCGGTGCCTGCTCCTCTATCTGGCGAGCTTTCTGGAATTCTGTGGCAGCAACACATATGCCCATGAAACGAGATGGGTTGCTAGCAACAAGCCTACGCGCCTGGTCTGCGTCAGGCAGCGCTTTAGAAATGTAGATGTTGTATGGCTGGGCAGATTTGACACCGAGTTCACGCAGTCGAGCGACAACCGCATTCACATCACGGGAATTGCCGGCAACGCCGGTGTCTTCAATGGACGATTTGGCGGAGTTGAGTTCAGCCAAACGTACGTCAGACAGAGATACCTCACGTTCGCTGCTATGCGCTAATCGGTCCAGGGCAATCAACAGGGCAGGAGAGTCCGGGTCGGCTGTTTCAGCCTCAGCGGCTTGTCGCAAGGCCGGCAGTTGTGAAAGACGTTCTTGTTCAGCCTGCCCCTCGGCAATGAGTTTCTGTTTTTGCAAGGCGGCTGCTTCCTGGCGCGCTGCTTCTTCGCCTTCCGTCTTTGCTTTGGCATGCCACTCCTGCTCCTGACGTCGCAACTCTGTAGCTTCCTGGAGCCGCAGGGCCTCCGCAGTATGTTCAGCGGTTGCCGTGGCCACCCACCGCTCAATGGCTGCAGAGGTTTTTTCATTGGCTTCCAGTAACAGGTCCGTCGCCAACTGTGCTTTTGCTGTTTCAAAAGCTTGCTCAGCGGCAACCAAGTTGGCCTGCTCTTTGATGAACGTAGTCTCGTTGTTGGTCAGTTGCACCAGTTCTTTGGTCAGAGTCCCTCGCGAATCGCAGGCAGCCAACTCCTTAGCCCCTTCCGCTTTTGCGTCATTTCGTAGCTTTAGCTCTTCCGTGTACAGCGCCCGCCGCAAAATTGAGCCATGTTTCTCCGCTGACGTACGCCAGGGCTGCAGCTCCTCGGTAGCGTGCGAAGCCTGTGTTTCAAGCTCGAGCTTGGTCGCCTCGGCTGCGCCAATTTCACAACGCGCCTTGGCCGCCTGTACATACCGAAGTTTGATTTTGGAATCGGTTAGTGTTTTGGTTGTGGTCGCCTTGAGCGTTTCGGCGGCGGCGACATGCCGGGTGTGCCGAAGGGCGGTCAGCACAACCTGTTCTTCGCCAAATTTCTTCTCAGCCTGTTCGTTTTCGAGAACGAGCTTTTCTTGAGCAGCTTCCTGTTCTGTTTGCGATTCGGCCGTGGCTGACTGCTCTTTTGAGCGGGATTCAAGACTAAGGACTAACCCACTGCCTTCCTTCAAAGTGTCGCTCTGTGATGCGCTGGCCGTAGCGTAAGCTTGGGCCAGTGAGTCAAATTGCGTCAGGCTGGCTTGCAGCGTGGAAAGCTCCGCCAAGCGTTTCTGGAAAAATGGCTTCCTGCGCAGCTTATCGCAGGTGTTGACCACAGCGAGGCGGACCGATGCCGCGCGTTCCGCGTCGAGCGTGAGGTCGAAAAACTTGCGGATGAACTCTGGCTCCGAGTTAAATTTCAGGAAACCCTCGTCAATTCCACCTTCTTGGGCTGAAAAGCTGACCTGCAACTGCAACATCTCAATGTCGATGAGGCGTTCGTCTCGCAAGTGCTTTTGCCAGTCCTGCTGTGTCCGTGTATGGAAGAAGTCCGAGGTCGATTTCTGTGCTTCGTGCATCCAACGCATGAATTCGGCCATGCTGTTGGCGGGAGCCATCGTCAGCTTTGGCGCGGGAACGCTCTCGAAACGCAAAGCGCCCGTACTCTCAAAACTGAAGAAAACGCGGTCGACATCGTCCCGCTCGGTATTCGATTTGACGGAAACGACCTGCCCAACGACCAGCCGGTAGGGGGAGGCGCCGGCCACGCGGGCAGGCATTTCCCACTCAACCAAAACAACGCCAGGTAGTCCATCCCGTGCGAAATATTGCGAGAACCGGTGGTTCTTGTTCTGGATGTGTTTCAGGAAGTGTTCTTGTGCGGTTTCAAAACAGGAAAATACGAAGCTCAAGAGGGTCGTTTTTCCCCCGCCATTTTCCAGATTGATGATGGTGTCGGTTGGGGCGCCGGTTTCCGGGTCGGTCATGTCAAAGACGATGCCGTCGTACCAAGCCATGTCGATGCCGTAGTTTCCTACATAGACGCGTGTGATTTTTTGCATATCAGGCTCCGACCCCAGTCGTCATGCCGGATTGTGCCAATTCAAATAGCCTACGAAGCGTCAGCTCACGTAGCTGAACACGCAAACGATGGGTTGCTGTATAGGTGACTTGAGATTCCTCGGCAGCCTCACGGTCGAGTCGTGCCAATCCGCTGGAGACCATATTGGTCAGCGCAACACCGACCATGCCTGTAACGGAATTTGGAGTTGCCCGTTGGCTGTTAGGCAAGGTGCTTGGTAGGGCGCAAATACAATCCCATCCAGGAACGAGTTCCGGTGGCACGTCATCGATGACCTCTCCTGCATCCTTCAAACGCCGGGCGAGCGCGTGGAGAGCATCCCGGAACTCACCAACGCTTGCAGGCGGCGGAATGTAATTATCATCTTCAAGGCCATCGGTGGTCGGGAAGAACACAGAGGCAATCGCCACGTGGGCGAGTACCAATGCAGCCTTCTGGTCAGACTTGAGGTTTGAACGGATGTCGGCAATCCGCACCGCAAATTTGCTGTCACGAGAAGTCGGGACAATAATCAAACCACGCTCGCTGAAGTCGAGAATAGCCAGCTCCATGCCGGCGGCGATGTCCTGCACATTGGCGGCGAACTTAGGGTCGGCGCGATACAAGTCCAACAATTCCCGGTACAGGTTGTCATTGACTGGCGAAAGGGCTGTGTGGAGGGCTTTATAAACCAGTCGTGCCGCGTTTCTCACAGTGGGTTCGGCGATACTCATTTTTGTTCTCCGCTGGGCGAAAACACGAGGTTTGTGCCTTGGGCAATATTGAGGCAAAACCGGCCAGAGGCATCGGCTCGCATGTTCGGGAAAATACTTTCCGAGTGAGCGAAGGAGCGGAAGAGCATCAGCACCATGCAACGCCGCATGGCGCTATCCAGTCCTTCCTCTTCCGCCATGCCCAGTAGCTCATCGACCCGGTAGCTTGCGCCTGTGCTGAATTTTTTCTTGAGCCATTGTTCGACGGAGTCGATTAATTCTCTGGAAAACTGGTCAAGCAGCGGCGCATACGGCGTGATATAGCCGTCGTCGGTTTCTGGCTCAGGTTCCTCGGCCCGTCTCTCCAGTAACACGGAGAAAACCGAATTCAGGTCGTAAATCTTCGGCCAAGTGGGCGGGTAGAACCCACTAATGCAATTGTCCGCGTTATTAACCAAGGCCGAGGTTGGCAGTCCCATGAGCTGCGGGAACAAGCGGGCCTCTAAGTCTGGTAGGCCTGAAGGGCGACGGGCACGAAAAACGGAGCGTTGCGCTTCAAGGAATTTTTCCGGAGCCACCGTGATGTCATTCACCAGATGGCCGCGTATTAGGCCTGCGCTTTGCAGTGTCTTCAGTAGCTGCGACAAATCCTGGCGAGTCTTGGGCTCATCGGCGGAAAGCAAAGCTTCCCGAACCGCTTCTTCCATCCTCTGGTCTTCACTTTGGCGCCCCCGGACATGGCTTCTAGCCGTGATGAGCTTGGCTGCCATCTCATTAGTCCAATTGACGGACCCCGGAGCACGGTATGCTTGCGTGAGCCGGTCACGGATGAGTTGGCGGTACTCAATGGACAGTTTTCGGGCGCGCTTGGCAATTTCGAGCGCTACTTCAAATCGCCCTCGTTGCACAAGCATATCCAGCATTTTTGCCATCAATTCCTGGGCCTCCTCCGGGGCCAAATCCAACATTCCCAGATACACCAAGTAGCCTTCAGATGTCGGCCGGTAGCGATAGGTGTCCTCTAGGTCTGGCTCGTAGGCCACCAAGCGAAACCGAATAGTCTTTGTCGCCTTAAGGTTGGCGTCGAAGAAATCAAAGGCGAACTCGCGGTAAGAGTTGGCTTTGTTGTCTAGCGTATCCAGAATCACTTCGGCAACCCGGCCTGCCTGTACTGACGTCAAGGCAGGCTTAATTTCTTGGGCAATCGTTGCCAGATGGCCAAGCACCTCAGACTGGGTGCTGCCCATATTCATGGTGGTTCCTTCCATCATGAAATCCAGCGCAGAAAGAACGAGGTAGTGGGTATCGATGCCAGCGAACAATCCTTGGTCGGCTGTGGTTTCGCTGCCGACACGCAGCTTGTTCAGTTCTAATTGGAACAAGGGTCGGAGTAGAAGGAGGTTGCGTTGCTGCTTGCTGAGGTCAAGTAATGACGAGGCAGCATCATTCCGCCCCGGCGGTTCAGGTAGCCCCTGGGCCACGCCAGGGGCTAAGCCGAGCGAGACCACTTCGATTGGTTCGACGGTTGAATCAATAAGAAGGGGCTCTGGCGTTAGATTCATGCCATCATTATACGTCTAATATTTATACGCATACAAAAACTATTCGTGATGTAGAATTTCAACTTATGTATAGCTCATCATTTCATACGCCGAGTATCCGTGCGGGCTCGGGACCCATTAAGTGGGTTCAGGAGCGTCGGCTCGAATTCATTGACTTTCGCTTGCGCTGGGATGGCCGGCTCAATCGTAGTGACCTGATTGATTTCTTCGGTGTTTCAACGCCGCAGGCATCACTCGACATAGCACGGTACTCAGAGCTGGCCCCGAACAATTTGGTCTATGACCGGAGTGCCCGGGTGTACCTTGCGGGCCTCAATTTCAAGCCGTTGTTTGTCACCGGGAATTCCTCTCGCTATCTCAACGATTTGCTGGCCACAGCATGTGGCCTTGTTGAGCACCAAGCCAACTTCATTGGTTGGCATCCCTCGGTCGCCACCGTGCCAACGCCTGGACGTGCTATGTCGGCAGCCACCCTGGCTGCATTGCTGAAAGCGATGCGGGAGGGACATGCGTTGCGGTTGGTGTATCAATCGATGACCTCCCCAGAGCCAAGTGAAAGATTGCTATCCCCGCATGCACTTGCCCACGATGGATTCCGATGGCATGTTAGAGCATTTTGTCATCTGCGCCACCAGTTCCGAGACTTTGTTATCGCGCGGATATTGAGTATTACTGGGACCGAGTTGGCTAATGTCACCGCTGAACATGACGAAGAGTGGCTTACTCAAGTAAAGCTTGTGTTGGTACCTCATCCCGGTTTGTCCGAAGGCCATCGGCGGGTTATCGAGTTGGATTACGGCATGGATAACGGGGAGGTCGTCCTGGAGTGCAGGCAAGCATTGCTGTTCTACTTACTAAAGCACTTGGGTCTTGAGGGCGGAGGTGTAGCCCGCCCGGAGGCTCAGCAAATTGTCTTGAAAAATGCAGAGGAAGTCGCTCGTTTCCGAACTGGTTGATGCCGGGAATCTAATAAGTTGAGATTTCCCCCGGCTCTGCCGGGGCGGCAGTAGCAGTTTCAATGGAAAAACTGTGATGTCATATCCGGTGACCATGGCTGATTTGTGGGGCTTTTGACTTTGGATTGCGAATAGCCCCCTTCGAGGGGGCCGCAATCCAGAATGCCCCCGGCTATGCCGGGGGATTGTTACGACATGGCAGATGCGCAGGAGCAATTTGTCGCCCGGGGACACCACTAATTGGGCTGGCCTACCGATAGTTCTGGCGAAATAAGGCGCTGACAGAACGCCTCATTTGCCCGCGAATTTCCTGCCAATTAAATGTTTGGCAGGCTATCGGGGGCCTCATCAAGTCTCCCCTCCGGCGGCTATTCCCGACTTTTTTGCACTATCCATAACAATTTTTGGCAGGAAATAAAGTTGTATTCCGATTAATTAATTGGCAGGTAAGCGATTGATTCTAAATTAAATTAACTGGTTTACACTGCTGAATATTTGTAGTTTCATTCGCGCCAATTCAATCAGGTGGATGGTGTGTGGTGGAGTTAGAAAGTAGATATTCAGTTCGAGCGGTTATGCGGAAGCCATGGTCCCCGAGGAGGGGCTATGGGACGTAGTCGCTACAAGTGGACTGAAGCCAAAATCTGGAAATGGGTGAATGAGGGGCGAGGCCAAGGGGCTGGTGCGGGCTACTTGCCGTGGCTTCGCGTCAGCGATGTTCCATCCAAAGGGTTTTCCCATCGGATTTGGGGAGAACTGACCCACCGGGTGCACCATCTTCTCTCACACCTGGAGTATCTGGTTTACCTCTGGTGCCTGATGCAAGGTGGCCTGTGCGATATACGCGAGGCCTACCCACTCAATCGCCAAGATACCCGGCGTATCGCAAAGATATTGGGCTTGGCTCATCCGCGTTACCCCGGAACCCGTATCGATGTCGTGATGACCACTGACCTGTTATTAACGCGTCCTGGTGACCCCGCGACTTACATCGCCTTGGCTGTAAAACCTTCCTCACAGTTAGCGGACCCGCGAGTTATTGAGAAATTGGCGATAGAGCGGGCCTACTGGCTTGAGCACGGAGTGACCTTCTACGTTGTCACGGAAAAGGACCTTCCCGAGGTCGTCTTGCATAACTTTGAGCGCATTCGTTTTGCCATGAATTTGGCTATGAATCCCAGTTTTACGGTTGCACGGGCGCGCAAATTACAGCATGACCTGCTGGGCCATCTCACATTGCGGCAAAGCTGCACTTACGAGGGGTTCTGCACTGAGTTTGATGGCAAGTTGGGTTTGGATACTGGCGATAGCCATTATCTCCTGACCAACATGATGGCCCATGGGGTACTGACCTTCGACATGGAGCGAGCATGGGATGTCCGGAATTCGATGAGCGGATTCCGGATTTGCCGGGATGCGCTGGATAAGTTGGCCCAAGAAGAACGGTTTTCAGATTGAGGCGTGACTTCTCCATTGCTGAAGGGGATTTGCTTTGCCATCCCGAAACGGGGATTCGTTATCGAGTCTTGTACCTGTTTCGGGACGAGGCAGTGGTCTTCAATGTTGATGCGCCGGTTGCATACAAAAGCATTCCACCTAGCCAACGGAAAAAGAAAGGGGGCAAACCAGTTGAGGCGGTGGCGGCCAAACCAGCTACGAGATTTGCATTACCGGAGTTGATGCCAGTCGGAGAATTGATTCAATGGCCCAAGGCAAAGTGGGTTATCAAAATACGCCATCCCGAGAGCCTTACTGATGCAGAACAGCGTTTCCACACACGCGCATCGGGCGTTGTCGAATTTCTCAACCAGAACGAGCCGGACATCTATTTTCCGAAGAAAAGAGCCGCTCTTTTCGCGCTTGCGATGGCCAAGTTTGAGGTCAGCCAACGGACTGTATGGATGTACCTCCGAATCTTTTGGCGGGAAGGCAAAGTTACATCGGCGCTTTATTCCAATCTTTCCAATTGTGGTGCGCTAGGGATTTTGCGTGACCCACGAGATAAAAAGAGGGGCCGGCCTTCGTCAATATTTTTACAAGAAAAAAACGGTCCCGGTATCAATGTCCAAGCAGGCGACCAGAAAAACATCAAGCGGGCGGTGGAGTGGTATCGGGCGAATCCGGAAAAGACCTTGGAAGATGCCTATTTATGGATGCTGGATGCCCACTACTACAGCCAGTTTGTGAAGCCGGATGGGACGAAGGTTTGGGGGGCTAATCCTCAGGCAGTGATGAATTTCCCGCAGTTTGAATATCACAGCCAGCGTTATTTGAATCCCTTCGACAAGGAGCGTCGTGCGGCGGAAAAGAACAAAGGCGGAAAGAATCCGCGTGACCGCCATCATGGCGCCCTAGTTATCCTCCACGAAGTCGGCACGCTTGCGGAAGTCGATGCTCTCCACTGCAACATTTCCCTGGTCGCTGAAGCCGACCGCTCTTTGGTGTTGGGCGGGATGGTTGTCATCATCATCGTTGAGTGCAGTACAGGGATGGTGATGGGCTTCTCGGTCGGCTGGGATGGGGAGGCATATGAGTGCTTTGCCGATGCATTGGTGAAATGCGTTGAGGACAAGGTGGAATGGTGCGCGAAATTTGGCGTCCAAATTGAAGCTGATGATTGGCCGGCTGAGCACCTGACGCAGCATTTGCATGCTGACCGTGGCAGCGCCTTCATGAGCCGCATGGCAGACCGCCTTGTCGAGGTAATGAAACCCAATCCGTTTGCCAACACGCCGCCGATGTCACCGGAAAGTAAAGGCATTGTCGAAAACACGGTGAAACTGATTAAGCAGGTGTTTCGTCGAATGTACCCCGGAACATGGATAGCGAAAGTTGGCTCGCAAAAAAGGGGGGTTCTTAGCCCTCACAAGTATTCGGGAATGACTCGAAATGAATTCATTCGAGCATTTATGGATGTCGTGCTCGAAGTCAATCAAAGGGTCAGGACGACTGCTACACAGCCACAATTGGTGGCACGTGGGGTGCCGACTACACCGGTCGCTTATTTCCTCGATGCCCTTCGAACTCACCGTCATCGTCTTCGTCGGGTGGCCCCCCTCGAACTCGAAGCGCAACTGCTGACGCGAATGCCTGCAACAGTCTCCGATATGGGTATCTATCTTGGAGACGAGCTGTACTACCTGCCGGACGACGGGCGGCAGCAGGCCAGTGCCTGGTTCAAAAAAATGTCCCAGGACAAGGCCAAGGTCAGCCTCGCACTCAACAGGGAAACTATCGATGTTGCTTTTCTCTGTATGCCTGGCAAGGGGGGCGAGTTCATCTCGTGTTCCCTGAGTCCGCGTTCCAGCCAATTTCTCGGCATGTCACTACATGAGGTGCAGATGACAAGGAAACGCAAAAACGAACTCAATAAGGTTGAAACCCATAACAGCTTGCCCAAGCGCGTAGAGCGTGCTGCTTCCATGCTGCGTGACGGTAAGGAGGCGACGGCCAAGACTAATGCGGCTATCGGAAACATCCCGGCCGCCGAACGTGACACCGGCAACCGCCGCGAAAACCGTAGCCAAGAACGCGCGCTGGAACGCGAGAAGCTGGGGTCAGACCTGCGTCACCGACATGGCGGCACACCCCAACAGCCGAGCAAGCCGGTGGCAGATGACGCTGAAAACTATGACTACCCCGATATTGATGATGAATAGTTTAACTGGAAGGTATCAATGAGCAAGAAACGTACAGAGATTCGACAAACCTCACGCAATATCAGAGTGGTCGATGCGATTTACATTCAATGCAAGCTCGAGTGTTATCGGGGCAACCCTCTTATCGAGGCATTGCCACCCCCTGTGTCGAAAACGAAGTGGAAGGAGCGCCTTCAGCAACAGCCTGCAATGCTGCCTGCGGAACGCGCCTTACCGCCCGAGTTACGACTGCACTGCGCCTTGAAAATGAAAAGGGCGTTTATTGTGCAAGCTCGTCACTTGGAGATATGCGAAAAGACGGACTTGTTACTGCGTTCCGCCTACGTTGGCGTCAGTTTGGGAGAGTCCGAGCGGCGTCGGCGGGCACAAGAGTGGTATGCCTGCGTACAGAGTGGTCAGGTACCGGATTTTGGACTTGGCGAGCAAGCTAACGGTGAGTTTTTCTCCATCATTGGCAGTAGCGGCATGGGAAAAACCCAGTCTTTGCTGCATTTTCTGGAATGGATTCCAGAGGTGATTCGGCATACGGCCAGCCAGCATTTGCAAATTCCCGTCATCTATGTCCAGTGTCCGCACAACGGTAGTACCAAGGATTTTGCCCGCAGTATCTTGCGTGCCTTTGACCGTTTGCTTGGAACTTCCTTCGATAAGGAAAACGATAGGGCGACAGAAGAAACCCTGATTGCCATCGCGGCGGCGCTAATGGACCGGTATTTTGTTGGACTGCTGGTAATCGACGAAATCCAGAACTTGTCGCATAAGAAAAGCGGTGGACGCGAGGAGTTCATGGATTTCTTTCTGCAACTTTTCAATGTCCTTCACCTGTCGATTATCGTCATCGGCACCATGAAGGCGGCTGGGGTTCTGCAGACTACCTTTCGCCAGGCCCGCCGGGCCTCTAGCATGGGGTCAGTTGTTTGGGAACGCAGCAAGCCAAATGACAAAGGCTGGACCAGGCTGCTGAACAACCTTTGGCAGTACCAGTGGCAGGGGGAGCCCACCGAGCTAACGGATGAATTGGCTGATGTGCTCTACGACGAGACGCAGGGAATTACAGCGCTGCTCGTCCGCTTGCTGATTCTTGTTCAACATCGGGCCATTGCGCTTGGTATTGCGGAACTCACGCCTAAGCTTGTTCGCAAGGTTGCGTCTGACAATTTGGTCTTGTTGCGTCCGATGCTCGCAGCGCTGCGTTCCGGTAATCCGGCTCGAATTGCCAAGTACGACGATTTTGTGATTCCTGAGCTAGATGAGTTCGCGGAGATTTCAGGGGCCTTCCCTCGTGAATCGTTTTCTGCAACGGAGAGTGCCGAAGGTGCCGAGGCCATCAAGGAAGATACGAGGCGGACCGTCCTCTCGATGCTTCTGAGTTTGGGATTGTCAGAACAGGTTGCCGAATTCCATTTAAAGGCCGTGCTTGATGTCACTCCTGAGGCCACCCCTTTGGAAGTCATGAATGAGGTCTTGGCACGCACTAAAGGGAAATCCGCCCGCAAATCCACCGAGTCTCGCAGCAAGAAAAAGAGTGAGGGGGCTGCAGAACTTCCCAATGGTTACGACGAACTGCGGGATGCAGGTTGGCTGCCACCTGAAGGTGGCCTGGGGGCGACGGACGAACCGGGTGACGCCGACTGAAATGCCGTGGGGAATAACGGATACACCGCGTCCATACCGGGATGAACTGCATTTCGGTTATTTCGGACGTCTGCAGACCTATTGGCTTACACCAACAGTCAATGATTTGGCCCGGCATTTACGCGGTGGAACAAAGGGGCATGCCTCAAGCGATTTGCTGGGGCTTTGCGATGACCTCGTACATTCTCTGGCCGAGGCGGGAATTGATGTGGCCCAACTAATGTGGATGCACACCCTGTTGCCGTACTACCTCTCGTTCCAGTCAAGCGAAGTGCGGACCAAGGTGGTGGCGGACCTCGAAATGGGTAATTTGACGGGGCTGCACTTTCGTATGGGTATTGGTTCAAGCAGCGTTAAACATCCGCAGGTTTTTCGATATTGCCCAGCATGTTGGCGTGCTGACCTACTCCAGCTAGGGGAGGTGTATATCCGGCGCCTTTTTCAGCTACCCGGTGTCTTCGTGTGTCCGGAACATGATGAATTGCTGCGCGATACCGTAGTCCCCTATCGACCGTTGGCCAGTCGTGCCTATTGGAATTTCACCCCCCCAGATGCCACGAAAAACTGTCCCTTTGTGCCGGCTTCAACTGACGAGGTGAGTTTGGCGCGGTTGTTGGCCCTGGATTCTCGACGCTTGTTGCTCCAGGGGATTTCGGAACATCCGCGTGTTTCGTATCTGGCTGCGGATTACCAGCGGGCGCTACAACACTTGGGCTTGGCTTCGAGGAATGTCCATCCTGGCGAACTCGAGTCCATGTTTCTCAAACAATATCCCATGCCATTTCTTCAAAAACTGGGGCTGCCCATCGAGCCGGGGCGTGAAGGTAACTGGTTACGCTGTTTCGTACGGAAGACAAATAGGCGTTTTCATCCGCTCCAGCACATTTTGTTTCGTCGCTTTGTGGAGAGACATCTTGGTATTGATTGCTGGACATGGATGGAGGCCGAGCGTTGGCCCTGCTTGTCGCCAATGCAGTCGCACCCCGGGCCAGTAGCCGTGACTATGATGAATCTGCACTTCAACGCTGCGCGCGATGCATGGGACGGCATCTTTGCCTGTGCCTGTGGTTTTCGCTACAGCGCGGGCGGCGATGGCTTTCCGTCGGTATCCAGCCTGCGCTTGAACCGGGTGATTGCCCATTCACCACATCTACATCAACGAGTGGCGGAGTTGGCAAAGGCGGGGTGCTCGGCCGGTGCGATAGCCAGTCAATTGCAATTGCACCGGAAAACTGTCCAGCAATGGCTGAGTGCGGATGATAGGCAAAAGGCACCGAGAACCCGCCTAGACCTGACGTCCGAGCGGGAGGCCTGGCTGGGCCTGGTCAAGCTGAATCCGCAAAGTACGTTGAAGCAGTTGAGAACATTGGCCCCGGCATTGTTTTCTCGTTTGTATGCGCATGACGCGTTATGGCTGAAGTCCGTCCCATTACAACGGTATCTGCATCGAACGAAAATTCGTCAAGACTATTGGCAAAGCCGTGACGAGCTACTGGCCAAACAAGTGAGAACCCTGGACGAAGAGATTCGCCGACGCATGCCAGCCGTTCGCGTCACCATCAGTCGAATCGGACGTGAGTTGGGGGTGCTCAATAATTTTCGGAAAAGGCTCGCGCGGCTACCGGCGGTGGCCGAAGTGCTTGCCTCGTCTATTGAAACTGTCGAGGCATTCCAGCTCCGGCGTCTCCAGCGGGCGCTTGAGCAATCCCCTGCTGGGGTTAGCCGACGAACCTTGATGCAGGCGGCCGGATTGCGTCGTCAGAAAACGCGCCCCGCTGTCATGGAGACCATCGACAGGCTGTTCTCCGGTGGAGACCAATCATGAAAGCTCCAGGTATCGCATGGTTCGACGGGGTGTTTCAGGATGAGCTCGGGCGCTGGGTCTTGGATGCGGTGGCGAAGGAAAATGGAAGGCTGGAGCATCGGCGAGTACCCTTTCAGGAGTCTGCTGGAATGGATATGACCAGCCTAGACCAGTGGTCGCAGATGCGAACGGAAACGTTCTTTGAGGAAGCCAGCATCTTCCTTGGCCACGGACAGCGGCTTATGGATGCACGTCCGCTTATTCGCAAACTCTGGCCGGGTTTGCCTGTCAGCGATAGGCACGCGGTTTTCCGGTTCGATGTCGACGAACGAGTGTATCTGCTGCCGGCGCTGTTTCTTATCGGACGCCTGTTTCTGTCGGTACGTTCAGTTGCCAAGTACCTTCTGCAACCAGGGATGTTCGAGTCCTTTATCGACCCGGCGCCCGTTGTGGGGGATGGGGAGGTGCATATAAGGCTTCCTCCCCATATTTCGGCAAATCAATGTTCCGAGGGGCTGGCGCGTGTCATGGCGTGGCTTGCTGTCGACCGAAGCGCAGAGCGAGCGTGGCGGAGCGTCTGGTTTAAGGCGATGTCTGGCCGTTTAGATTTGGATTTGCCGGAGGTAACACTCCATGGTCGACTCGGCGGGGTAGAGGTAGATGGAGTGCGCTTGGTCACTTGGTCACGCGAGACGACCGCAAATACTTGTTTGCCGAGCATCCTGAGGGTTACCAGCAGGCGCGGCACCCAAAAGATATTTAAACGTGGCGGCAGTATTTAGAGACGCCTCCCGAGTGATTGCCTTGTCTTCAAACAGCCATGTTGCCGAGCAAGAAGGCTCGGCAACAGCGTTCAAACCAGGAGGAATGATGAGCGACGAGTCCACTTTGCCAACAACCGTACCCGATGATTTCCCACGTGGTGGCCCGATTGCATCAATTGCCGGAGCACAGCCAAAACTGGCAGCGAGACTTATCGATGGAAAATATGTCGTGGGTTGGACGCCCGCAGAGTTACTGGAACGATATGAAAATTGCGAGGACTTGGCTACGCAACTAGCTGCTTACTGCACCCGGAAAGCTCTTGCGAATCCAGGGTGGTCCCAAGAGTTCAATCTCCTGCGAGCTGCTCGAGGGATGTCCGAGAAAGTAATGAATGACCTATGGGATGTTACTGAGGCTGAGCAAGCCTGGGTGATGGAGCGCGTCAAACTAATACTGGGGTGGTAAAACATTGCATTCCACCCGGTACTTGGATTAATGAGATTCGGCAGCAGACGACCCAAAGCTGCCGTAGCGGTTTCCAGATAGCGGTCAGTCAGCCAAACCTAGGCATTTCAAACCGGACTGCCACAAAGCAGCCAGTGGTGACCTCGCCCTACCGGCCATGAACTGACATTTAGGATGTCTCCGGAAAACAGTCGTTGGTAGATTTCCTCTACCCGTATTATTCAGATTTATCTGAGCCCCAAAAATGGAGTCTCCTTGCCGCGCAATTGATTCCGCGTGCATAATCGCCAAAACTATATTCCTTCCTACCTGGACCCGGCGACGGTTCCGCTCAAAACCTATTAGTTGACACGACTACAATGCCCTTTTCGCAAGAAGTAAAAGACCTCGTCGCGTATCGAGCTGCTTACGTTTGCTCAAATCCAGACTGTCTTCGGCTCACCGCCGGGCCTTCTCTAGCCAGTTTGCGTTTGAAAGTAAAGATAGGCGAAGCTGCACATATCGTGGGAGAAAAGCTGCTGTCCGCGCGCCATCAACCTCTTGGAGATGCAGCACTAAACGACATTGCAAATGCCTTGTGGCTTTGTGCCAGTTGCCACACTGAAATTGACAAAAACAGCGGCATAGACTTTCCGACACCCCTCTTAAAGCAATGGAAAGCGGACATCGAGGCGCGAATCTCCTCAATCCTGAAAACGCACCAGAGCCCACTTCCACTTTACGAGCGCAGCAGCTCAAATTCAACAATTGCACAAAATGTTGCGGACATAATCGGAAATCATGGGGCATTCTTCCAGCAGCTTGCATATGAAAACCCAAGTGCGGTACTTGACTCTGTAAAGATAGTGAGAATGAAGCTTGACCGCCAACACCGACAGGTAAGTGGTGACACACGCCTTAGGTCAATTGTTAAAGCGCTTCATGATGCCTGCCGCGAATACATGAATGAGAACTCCGTTGATTGCTCATTTTGGCAAAATTACTTGACCGTGCTGAGAGCCAGAGCAGGAGTGCAATTGAACTCGCTAAAGCGAGAGTATGGAATCCAAGTCCCATCAAGCATAAGCCCGATGTTGCCGTAGCACTTGCAACACTCTTGACGGCGGCTTGGCTCGTCGGTGTCGCCGTTACAGTGAAGTAATCCACCGCTCCTGAAATGTTCCAGCGTGTCAGTGGAACGCGCCATCAAATCTAGAGGGGCAACATTTGATGAACAAAGTGTTTTGTATGCTCAGCCCCTAAGCCAGGGCTTAGGGGCTGGCACTCCTAAAGAAATCGCTACTCGAGTACAGACGCTCTTTGTTCTTACTCGGCGACATCTATTAGAGGATTAAGCACAGGGCTTACTCCTCTTCTCCCTCGTCTTCAGGTTGGTCGCCTGCAGCGTCAAAGACTTCGATAATGTCATCGTCAGTCATTTGCAAAATCGTTGCCTCGGGGTGGTCAATATCTTCAAGATAGCTCCTAAACCCGTTACCAATTGGTCCGCTGGGTAAATCTTGCCAATCAAGGTTAAGGCGTTTAGTTGCAATTTGAATCCACGAAGCAGCTTTGTCGGCGCGAAGCATTGCGTACTGGTCAGCACTTATGCGCATGAGTATCCAGCCCAACTGTGCAAGCTCCTCAGCAAGGTCGCCAAGAAACGGTTCAGTCAGATATGAGCGCCTTCCAGCCCTCCTCAAGGTAACGCTTGAGAAACGAAAGCGGGAAATTTCCCGTGCCGGAACATTTTCCTCAGCCATAAGCTGAGACATGATGATGAGTAGCCGAGCGGTTGCAGCGGCACTTCTAAGCTTGGAAGCCATGATGTCGTCCTCATTGGAATCGGTTGTACTTCAAATAGCCTGATGCCGACTTCCAGGTAATGACGGCATTGAACAGGCAAATAGACTATAGCTTTGTTTTACCAATAACTCAATAAATTGTGTAGTTGATAGTATTTTTTTGTAGTTAGTATTGTATTTTTGAAGTTTGCGGTGTTCCTTGGTGCAGAAGCCAGTGGCATCTTGTCCCCTTTTTCGTGGTGAACATGTACCCATGTGTAGCCGTTCCAGATGCGTGAGTGCCGACCAATCAGACGGCCCAACCCAAAAAGGTCATCAAGCAGATGCATTACCGTTTGCTATCCGATTCAAAGCTGAGGCCAAAATGGCCGGTTGGGGAATGAAAGGATGACTGAAATTGGCTGGGTCAAGGCAGTGAGGACGTCAAATTGCTAGCCGAATACCGGACGCTCAGGCACATCAGCTGAAGCCACAACTATCAAACTGAATGACCACCTCGACCGGCGGCTCATGGCCGATAGGCGACTGAGCGAGCTGTCTCGCAAACGCTCGGTTTCGAGACAGCCACAGCACACCACCAAGCGCACCATCCCGAGGGGCTTTTTGTGCCTCAAAACTTTGTCTCATTTGATTTGTCTCAGGCGCGATGCTTTTAATGAGTTTTGAGACAGAAGGAGATTGCAATGACCCCTCAAGAGAAAGTTATTGAAGACATCGCCAAACGTCATCTGCTGGTCGATACACTGGAAACAAGGAACAACGATAGCCAGGATTTCTATGAGGTCGCTGTCTGGTGCATCAAGGCAGCTCTTGACGAAGCTTTTGAGGCTGGTAAGAACGCTTCTGCCATTGACGCGACCTAGGAGTACGACAGTGCTTCCCGGCTACCTAATACCGAACTCGTATAAAAGAACGGAGAGGCTGCTCAAGGCAACTCGCGCCAATGGCTGCGTCGTTGGCCAGGCAGCCCCTCCGCTTCAAAACTCCGAATTGTTAAAGAGCCGTTCTGAGCAATCTCAGGCGTCAAGTGAGTTCATGGTCACGATGCTCTGGAACTGCTCGAAGATATCTAGGCGCTGCTGCGCGATGAACCGACTGACCGCTTCATTTGCCAGTAACTTGCTCAGGTAGCCTTGGGCAACGACTAGATTCAATACGTCGTCGGCGTAGCTATCCTCTATGAGCTTGTATTGGCCTTGGAGGTTTTGCATTTCCCGCTCCATGCGGTCCATCTGTTCAGGTGTCACACCACGCATATTCGGCTTGCTGCCCTCCACCAAAAGCTCCACTGACGTGGTGGCCAGTAGGGCCTCGGCGTAATTCACGGTGAGACTGTTGGCCGTGAGCATCAGGTCTATGCATTCGATTTGCCGCGTTGCCTTCATCTTGCGCAACAGGCGTGAGATTTCCGGGGAAAACTGTCGGTCTTTAAGCATCGCTGCTGCCTCTGGGCAGATGCCATCAAGGAGTTTCAGTTTCTTCAACAGACTGCTGAAATCGATGTTGAGGGTCTGGGCTAATCTCTCCCGGGAAACGCCCTTGGCAACGGCTTCCTGCAGCATCCGTGTTTCCTGGATGGTTGATAGCCGATTGATGCGCGTGTTGTAGGTGTAGGCTTCATCGTCAGACGCCAGCAAACAAGGGGCTGTCGCTGCACCTAATTGGTGGAGTGCCTGGAGACGGACATGGCCATCCAATAACAGATATTGCGCTTCAGTGGCATCGGCCAGGGTGACCGATAGTGGTTCAATGATACCGACGCTCTGGATAGAACTCACTATCTGCCGGAATTTCACGGTGCCCTGCAGCACAGGAAGTCGTCGCGACGGCAGAAGTTTATCCAGGGGAACCTGCATCACCTCTGGAACAAAAGCTTGCGGTACGTTGCTCATCGACGCACCCGGTCAGGCCAGACGCGTTCCGCCAGATACATCGGCATTACGTCGAGTTGCTCGGCTCGTAAGAGATTCACGAAATGCTCGTTGCCCAGGAGTTGGCGTAACGCGCTGGTTACAAAAAGTAGGCGCTTCTGGGTCAGGTCAGCTTTGCGCAAAATGAGCTTCTTACGTTCGACCTCTTTCTCGTAGACTCGCACCAAACTTGCCGAGCTGACGTCAGCGCTCCCACGTTTGGTACGGTGATAGGCAGATGGACCCAAGCTGCGTCGTCGTTCGACAATACGACGTACTTGGGACAGCTTGTTGCCCCTTAATGCGCCGGACTCATAGGCTTCCTGCATGGCAGTCTGTAGTGCTGCATCATCTTGACCGGCGCTAACGATGTCGAGTGCCGTATTGAGCGGAACCAGCCCCCTCTCTACCGCCATGAGCAGCCGCTCTTCCCCGCAACTCAGTAGACTCAGGATGCCGGATATATAGCGTGCTGAGAGGGAGGTTTTGCGGCCAATATCCGCTGGACTGTAGCCCCGTTCTGCGAGTTGGCGAATGCTCGCCAGGATTTCCAGGGGGCGGTACTGACGTCGGGCAATGTTTTCAACAAGGCTCATGATGTAGGCGTCCTCGTTGCTGACATCCATGACCAAGGCAGGAATATGGGACTCACCCAGAATCCGGAATGCGGTCAGGCGTCCTTCTCCACACACCAGGGCAAAGGCAGGAAGCTTGTCTTCCGACGGCCGCGGGGTGACGACGATGGGCTTTTTGAGGCCGACGCTGCGAATGCTTTCGACGATGCTCTCAAATCCGCGCTGGTTGCGGTCGCGTGGATTGAGCACCTGGATACGGTCGACAGGCACTTGCCTGACCTGGCTGGTATCGAACTCTGGATTCATGCGGCTCTCCGAATACGAAAGCGTTCTGCCATCCCGTATAAGTAATCCAGTGTTTCAAAGCGATAGCTGTCGAGTTCGAAGGCGTTCGATTCGGCCAGGCAAATCCGCTCCCGCCCGAAATCAAGGCGGGGGAGCAGGTAGTAGTCCAGCGCAGAACGGTTGTTCGGGTCCAGTCGGACAGCCACGGTGATATCCGGGCACAGGCTGGTATCGAAACGGATTTTCCAGCGCCGGCCACCTGCTTCCGTGGTGTGGCAACGCGCCAGCACAATGGAAATACTGAATTCGTCGTTGATATCGAGGATGCCAGTCGCCGGGTCGCGGACGACAAGGCCGCCAAGCTCACCAATTCGCTGTTCCGTCTGGCTGACTATCTCTGGATACATTTCCCTGAGGTAACGGTTTATTTCCAGGTAGCCGTAGTCACGGTCTGGCGTAAAACCCACCATCTGGTAAGCCCTGATGAGGCTGCCAAAGCGGTGGGCATAGACTGAAGTCGACGGCATGCCTTCGGTTTCGTTAATGACCAGCCCCGAAAGAAAGCCCCGGCTCTGATACAAGTCGCGTAATCGTTCGAGCAAATCGTTATCGGAATACCGACGAAAGCGCGCCCGCATGATGCCCTGTGCGGTGTAGAACAGGGCCGAGGGCACAATCGCCTCAAATGCCCCTTCCTTGCGTAGCCACATGTCCGGTGTGTTGGTCACCCGGGTTTTCTTGAGCTTGAAGGAAATCCGGTTATAGATGTTGTTGCCGATATAT
This sequence comes from Betaproteobacteria bacterium HGW-Betaproteobacteria-4, assembly GCA_002840785.1. Taxonomy (GTDB): domain Bacteria; phylum Pseudomonadota; class Gammaproteobacteria; order Burkholderiales; family Rhodocyclaceae; genus Azonexus. The sequence goes on from PHCH01000004.1 coordinate 55,496, forward strand.
TTTTCGTTGGTTAGCACCTCGCTCACGGTTGACCGGGTCCAGGCCCGGTCGAGGTCTGTGCGAATGCCCGTACTATTGAGACGTGCGGCAATATGGAATTCGGACAATCCTTCCTCGATGAACCAGCGATAAATATTGTTGACCGTGCGGACCTCATCTTCCGGTCCCGGCACCAGTATTACTCGGTCAGTCTGCAGGCTTTTGTGCTCCCCCCGGGCCAGTTCTGCCTTGTGGTGGCCATGTTGGTCGACAAGTACGCGGCGCAAGCCGTATCCGGCCGGGCCACCTTGCCGATATCCCAGTTCGATGAGCCGGCATTGCCCAGCGAAGACTTTGGCGGAAAGCTCCCGGCTGTACTCGCCGGCCATGGCCCGCTTGACCCCTTTGACGATGGTCGAGACGGGGGAACCATCGTTCTCGAATTGCTCGGCGACATAGCTGACGAGGATGTTTTTCCGTTTGCAGATGTACTCGTAGTACGCCGATTCATCAGCATCCTGGAAACGGCCCCAGCGGCTGACGTCATACACTAGGATTAGGTTGAACTCTGCCTTGCCGGACTCAACATCGGCAATCAACTGCTGGAGAGCATGCCGACCATCGATACGAAGGCCGCTCTTGCCTTCGTCTGCATAGGTTTTGACGATTTCGATGCCGCGGCGCTGGGCGTACTCGCGGATTTTGTCCGCCTGGTTCTCGGTCGAGTATTGTTGGTGCTCAGTCGACATCCGGACGTACTCTGCGGCCCGAAACAATACTGTCGGCCCCGCGCTATTGTTTTGCGGCAATTGGTGCTTACCCATGGTGTTCTCCGCCCTCCATAGACAGGTTCTGATTGAACCTGACTCGTCGACAAACCACTTAAAACAGAAGCTTGTCGCAAGCTAGCAAGAAAACATTCGCTTGGATATGTAGGCGACAGTTGCAATTAACCATCCGCTGGAAACGCAGACAGGACGCGGATTTCGACCAGCCACGCGTGCCCTTTTGCAATTCCGTCGCTGTCTATACGTGTCAGAAGGTAGCGGCCAGGGGGCAATTGACCAATGTTGATGGTTTCCGGCTGCTCAGAAAAAACAGGGCAATTCGTGGGGAGCGTATTCCCTGGTGCTGGGGCTGGTGTGGGCAGGAGGCTATAGAACTCAGAGTCGGAATGACGTTGTGTCACCTTGGTGCGCCGGCGGCGCTCACGTTGACACTCCGTTTTTGAGCAATAACGTTGTTCGCGTGTTTGTGGGCAGGGTTTGAAATATTGGCCACACGCCAGACATTTCCTTGAAGGCATCGAGAGCTCCGTGCATGTAACAAAGCACGAATTCACAGGATATTTAGGAAACAGTAGATACGAAGCTGCCGGGCAATACCAATGGATGCATTCGGGCAGTGCCGCTCAGTTGATTGCTTCAGTAGGCGCGGCTCGTTAAATGCCCAGCTTTGTTTTTACTTTGCTCCAAGCGCCAACATGGCTCGGGGGTATCGACGTTTTCTTTATTGATACCACACCGGGTTTATCGTAATCCTTGCCGTGCTTTTGCCGATAACGTTGGTTATACGCTTCGTGGTCCGGAAGAACGAGCGCCCGAAGCTCAGCGCTTGTGAGCACGTGATATAGCGGAGACTGCTCTTCATCTTCCGGCAGAAATACCAATACCCAGATATCTTCGCTGTTTTCCGGAAGCTGCCCGCCAAGAACCCATTTCTGTTGCGATGTGGTTTTGACCTCCAGCGAAGCCGCGACCTCGCCGTACACAGCGATTACGTCAGCTTTCTTTGCGTTGCCATAAGTTACGGCTGCCGTCATTCCACGCCGAAGCAACTCGCCGGCGACTAAGAACTCGCCGGCGAGTCCTAATGAATGTTTTCGTGATTGATTAGACATGGAAGGGTTGGTTTCCGTCGATGAACTTCCGTTGCAGCATGTTGCCAGATGTCATCAGAGTTCAACAACAGGCGGATGCACCATGCAAAGTTTGACTTTCAAAATCACAGGTCTCAAAGACGAGACCTGCGTGCGTACCTTGGCTAATGCCATTCAAGACCTTCCAAATATCGGGCATATCGAGATTTCACTGGAAAAAGGAGAAGCCAATATCGAGCACGGCAGATTCGTTAGTTCGGATGACATTACTCAGGCCATTGTTGATGCCGGATTCGAAGCTGAATGCTTGGGTTGAATGCATTCCAATTTTCGTCGGCTTGAAATGGGATTGTTGTAGTGGTTTAGCCAATCGCATTATCCTGCCCTGATTCATCTCTGAAAGCCCCCCATGCGCGCAATCGGCAATTTTCTGTGGTTCATCCTCGGCGGGGTCCTGATGGGATTGGGCTGGTGGCTTGTCGGCCTCCTATGCTTTCTTACCATCGTCGGCATTCCCTGGGGTAAGGCCTGCTTTGTAATTGGCCAGTTCACCTTCTTCCCGTTTGGCAAGGAAGCCATCAGTCGCAAGGAATTGTCGAATCAAGGTGACATTGGGACGGGCGCCATGGGGCTGGTGGGGAACATTCTCTGGTTCATCTTCGCCGGCATCTGGCTGGCCATTGGTCATGTTCTGTCGGCACTTGCCTGCGCCATCACCATCATAGGCATCCCGTTTGCCATCCAGCACCTTAAACTAGCCGGTATTGCCTTGGCCCCCATCGGTAAAGCGATTGTGACCAAGGAGGTCGCCGAGGCCGCACGCCGCCGAAATGCTGAAATTTCGGTTTCGCAGCTGCGAGGCGGCTAACCATCATCCCCAATGCACCCCTTGTAAGAGCCACTGATGCCTGTCTCGCTTGACGGAAAACTTGTAGTCGCCATCTCTTCCAGAGCCCTGTTTAATTTCGAGGACGAAAACCAGGTCTTTGATGACCGTAACGATATTCCGTACATGAAACTGCAGCTCGAGCGACTCGATATCCCGGCAGAACTGGGTGTGGCATTTCCCCTCATCAAGAAGCTCCTGGCATTCAACACAGAGGCGTTGCAGCGAGTGGAGGTGGCCATCCTGTCCCGAAATGACCCTGTCAGTGGGCTTCGCGTCCTGGCCTCGTCAAAACACCATGGCCTTGCGTTGGAGCGTGCAATCTTTACGCGCGGCGCACCGCCGCATCGTTACCTCAAACCACTCAATGCCAATCTGTTTCTGTCGGCGAATGGTGAGGATGTCCGTGATGCCTTGAATCACGAATTTCCCGCTGCACAGGTTTACCCGCAGTCGGTCAGCGATGCATCGCGCAATCCAAGCGAGATTCGCATCGCCTTCGACGGCGACTCGGTCCTGTTCAGCGATGAGGCTGAGCGCATTTTTCATCTGGGCAACTTGGACAAGTTTCAGGCGCATGAGATAGAGAAGGCCAAGATTCCCTTGCCGCCTGGGCCCTTCAAACCATTCTTGAGCGCACTTCAAGGACTACAACGTGCTGGCAATGATGTGCCCATGCGTGTCCGCACCGCATTGGTGACCGCCCGTAGCGCGCCAGCCCATGAGCGGGCAATTCGGACCTTGATGTCTTGGGACATTGCCGTAGATGAGGCGATGTTCTTGGGAGGCCTCGACAAAGGCCCCTTCCTGAATGAGTTCGAGCCGGATTTTTTCTTCGATGACCAGGCCAGGCATTGCGAGTCGGCGGCGCTGGTCGGTCCTGCCGGACAGGTACTTTATGGGGTCAAAAATATCCAAAACATGCTGGAATCTGAAGTTGCACCAGCAACATCTTAATATCAGGTGACTTGCCTTCAATCTGCACTGTCGTGACAAGCAGACTAGCCATCTTCTCACTATCTTCTCAGAAACTTGGAAGATAAGGCTGTCTTACAACATTCTTCCAAGTAAGTTAGAAGTTAGCCTATTTTGCAAGCTATCTTCTATCTTCCGACGTTATCCTCGAGGTTGCGGGCAAGGTTTGAAAAACCGGTCGCGGGACAGACAATTTTCGAGTGAGAGTGACGAACTTGTGCATGTGGCAAGGCAGGAATTCACGGCTTATTCCGTGTGAACTTGGGGCGGGCTTATTGGCAGCCTGAGCCTTGAAAAATCGGTGTGTGGTGCCTAAGGTGAAGTTGTCGATTCAATAACCTTCCGCTATCGCTAATAAGTGCAGTTGGCGAGGAGGTAATGACTTTATTCTTGATGCTTGAGCAAGAAGGGTGATGGGCACCCCAAAAATGCATGACTTTATTTTGACGCCTTCATCGCAGGCGTTGCTAAGTGCTTGAATCGCGGCGCACTCAAGTTACGACTTTATTTTCGCTACCCAGCTAGTGTCCAGAGCGGCGCTACGCTAGAACAATTCGACTTCGCCTTTGGCGATTTCCTTGATGGCCACGTCGCCTGAGGCGACCAGCTTTTCGTAGCAATCGACCCGGTTTCGACCATTGCGCTTGGCGAAATAGAGCGCCTCATCGGCGCGGTCGATGACGTCGGTTGGGGTGTCGTTCGGCATCAGGGCGCTGAAACCGATGCTGACGGTGATTTGCCCGACCCGGCTGAACACCTGTTTTTCGACATTGGCCCGGAAACGTTCGAGCGTCGCAATGGCGAACTGTTCTTCGGTTGGCTGGAGCAGGGCGATGAATTCCTCGCCGCCAAAACGGAATAGCTGGTCGTCGAAGCGGAAGGATTGCCGCATTTCCTGAGCCATCAGGATCAACACTTCATCGCCGATCAGGTGGCCGAAATTGTCGTTGACCTGCTTGAAGTGGTCGATGTCGCAGACAGCCAGCCAGTGGCTGCTGCCGGGGGTGCCGCGCCGCCGGCTTTCCGGGCCGCCCAGCATCTCGTCGCTGGCTGCCTTGCCGAGCAGTTCAAACAGGTGTTTGTCGAAGGTCTTGCGGCTGGCCAGGCCGGTCAGCGTATCGGCCTCACCGTAATCGAGCAGCGAAATGTGGTTGCCGAAATATTCGATCAGGCCCATCAGGGTGACCCGATGGTCGGCCGAGAACTCGTCCGAAAGGGTGAGTTCGATCAAGTAGACCGGTTCGTCGAGACGGATGACTGGAAAAACGATGCGATGCGTGCCGTCGTCGAGAAAGTCGATGACTGGCGAGAGTTCCTTGCGACAGCGTTTGAGCAGAGGGTCGCGCTCAATCGGATGGCAGTAGTGGTGGTCGGGCAGGTAGGCGTTGCGCAGGAACTGGCCATTCGGGCCGTAGCCGGCACAGGCAAAAACCATCGCTTTCTTGTTGCCGGTGTAGCAGCGGTAGATGACCAGGTGCTGCGGGTGAAAAAGGTCGAGCAGGGTATCAACCATGGCCGAATTGATCTCGGTGCGGTCGCGGCGTGCCGAGATCTGGACAACATGGCTGATCAGTTCAAGCATCAAATTGGGGGGGTATTTTGGGGAACTCGTTGATTATAGCGAAAACCCTTTGCCATTGTTTTGCGGCCGGCCCTGTTTCCGTCGATCCAATGCCATCGTCCGGTATCCGCCGGGGGGCTTGAATCGTTATAATTCAACGTTTTCCCCGATACTTTGCTTATGCGCGTTTTTCGCGGTCATTCGCGTCCCGTTCCCGCTCCGGTTGTGCTCGCCATCGGCAATTTCGATGGCGTGCACCTTGGGCATGCCGCGCTGGTCAAGCGCTTGGCGCAGGTGGCCATGGAATGCCAGTTGGCGCCTACGGTGCTGACCTTCGAACCGCATCCACGCGAATTTTTTGCGCCGGACTCGGCGCCGGCGCGGCTGACGACGCTGCGCGAAAAACTTGAGCTGCTCGGCGAGTGTGGCGTTCGTCAGGCGGTGATCTGTCCGTTCAACGCGGCTTTTGCCGCCCTGTCCGCCGACGAGTTTGTCGAACAGGTCCTGGTGCGCGGTTGCCAGGTCCGCCATTTGATCATCGGCGACGATTTTCGCTTTGGTCGCGGGCGCGCCGGCGATTTCGCCCTGTTGCAGGAGGCTGGGCAGCGTTTCGGCTTTGCCGTCGAGGCAATGGGCAGCGTGCTGGCCGACGGCGAGCGCGTTTCCAGTTCGGCCGTCCGCCGGGCGCTGCTGGCCGGCGACATGGAGCATGCGGCGCGCCTGCTGGGTCGCCCCTATATCATCGACGGCCAGGTGTCGCATGGCCAGAAGCTGGGTCGTCAGATCGGTTTTGCGACGGCCAATCTGCGCATCAAGCACAATCCGCTGCCGATGACCGGCGTTTTCGCCGTCGAGGTCAGCGGTCTGGGTGACAAACCCTTGCCCGGCGTCGCCAATCTCGGCGTCCGGCCAACGGTGGGCGGCACCCGGCCCTTGCTGGAAGTTCATCTCTTCGATTTCGATCGTGATATTTATGGTGCGCACATGTCGGTGCGTTTCGTCCATAAATTGCGCGACGAACAACGTTTTCCCAATATTGACGCCCTCAAGGCGCAGATCGCGGCGGATGCCGCGGCTGCCCGGGCTTTTTTCGAGTTGTGAGCACGCAAAATGGCTGATTACAAAGACACCCTGAACCTGCCGGATACGGCTTTCCCGATGCGCGGCGATCTGCCCAAGCGCGAACCGCAATGGGTCGCCCAGTGGCAGGAGAAAAAACTCTACCAGCGCATCCGCGAGATCAGCGCCGGTCGTCCGCGTTTCGTGCTGCACGATGGCCCGCCCTACGCCAACGGTGATATCCACATCGGCCATGCGGTCAATAAGGTGTTGAAGGACATCATCGTCCGCTCGAAAACGCTGTCCGGTTTCGATGCGCCCTACGTGCCGGGCTGGGACTGCCACGGTTTGCCCATCGAGCACCAGATCGAAAAGCAGCACGGCAAGAACATCCCCGCCGACAAGGTGCGCGAGCTGTCGCGCGCCTATGCGGCCGAGCAGGTCGAGCGCCAGAAGAAGGATTTCATCCGTCTCGGCGTGCTGGGCGACTGGGGCAATCCCTACCTGACCATGAATTTTTCGGCCGAGGCTGGCGAAATCCGTGCCCTGGGCAAGATTCTCGAGCGGGGTTACCTCTATCAGGGCCTGAAGCCGGTGAACTGGTGTCTGGACTGTGGATCGGCGCTGGCCGAAGCTGAAGTCGAGTACGAAGACAAAAACTCGCCGGCCATCGACGTCGCTTTCGAGGTCCACGAGAACCATGCCGAAAAGCTGGCCAATGCCTTCGGCCTGACCCATCTGCGTGGTCCGGCTTTCGCCGTGATCTGGACGACAACACCATGGACGCTGCCGGCCAACGAGGCGGTCAGCGTACATCCCGAGCTGCAATACGATCTGTACGAGACGGCCAAGGGCTCGCTGATTCTCGTGCATGAACTCGCCGAAGCCAGCCTGCAGCGTTACGGTCTGGAGGCCGAAATCGTCGCCTCCTGCAAGGGCGACAAGCTCGACCAGATCCTCCTCAAGCACCCGTTCCAGCCGCGCGATGTGGCGATCATCTGCGGCACGCACGTGACGACCGAGGCCGGTACTGGCCTGGTGCACACGGCGCCGGCACACGGCGTGGACGACTACAACATCGGCAAGAAATACGGCCTGCCGGTCAATAATCCGGTCGGCAACGATGGCCGTTTCATCAGCACGACGCCGGCTCTGTCGGTTGGCGAACTGGCCGGCAAGACGGTCTGGGAAGCCAACCCGCTGGTCCTGCAGGAACTCGAATCCCACGGTCGACTGTTAAAAAACGAGAAAATCAAACACAGCTACCCGCACTGCTGGCGCCACAAAACGCCGATCATCTTCCGCGCCACGACGCAATGGTTCATCGGCATGGACCACAAGACCAGCGAAGATGCCTCGACGCTGCGCTGGATCGCCGAGCGCGCCGTCGATGAAACGCAGTTCTTCCCGGCCTGGGGCCGTGCCCGCCTGGAAGCGATGATGAAGACCCGCCCCGACTGGTGCGTTTCGCGCCAGCGCAACTGGGGGGTGCCGATTCCCTTCTTCCTGCACAAGGAAACCGGCTTGCCGCATCCGCGGACGGCCGAGTTGATCGAACAGGTTGCGCAGCGCGTCGAGAAATCCGGCATCGAAGCCTGGTTCAGCCTCGACGCCGCCGAGTTGTTGGGAGCCGAAGCCGACCAGTACGTCAAGATGAAGGACACGCTGGACGTCTGGTTCGATTCCGGTACGACGCATTGGCACGTCATGCGTGGCTCGCATGCGGCTGACCTCAGCTATCCGGCCGATCTCTATCTCGAAGGCTCCGACCAGCATCGCGGCTGGTTCCAGTCCTCGCTGCTTTCCGGCTGCGCCATCGACGGCCGCGCCCCGTACAAGGCGCTGCTGACGCACGGCTTCGTCGTCGACGGCAAGGGCCACAAGATGTCGAAGTCCAAGGGCAATGTCATCGCGCCGCAGCAGGTATCCGACAAGATGGGCGCCGACATCCTGCGTTTGTGGACGGCTTCGACCGATTACTCGGGCGAACTGACCATTTCCGACGAAATCCTCAAGCGTGTCGTCGAAGGCTATCGCCGCATCCGCAACACGCTGCGCTTCCTGCTCGCCAATGTTTCCGATTTCGACGCCAATGCCGACATGCTGCCAGTCGATCAGTGGCTTGAAATCGACCGCTACGCGCTAGCCTTGACGCGCGAACTGCAGGAAGGCTGCCGAGCCGACTACGACAAATACGAATTCCATCGTGTCGTCCAGGCCCTGCAGACCTTCTGTTCGGAAGATCTCGGCGGTTTCTACCTCGATATCCTCAAGGACCGCCTGTACACGACAGCGCCCAAGTCGGTGGCTCGTCGTTCCGCCCAGGCCGCTCTGTGGCACATCACGCAGGCTTTCGTCCGCCTGCTGGCGCCGATCACCGCCTTCACGGCCGAAGAAGTCTGGCAGGTGCTGACTGGCCAGGCTGACGATTCGATCATGTTCCAGCTCTGGCACGATCTGCCGACGCAGGCCGGCGAAGGCGCTCTGCTCGCCAAGTGGGCGCTGGTCCGCACTGTACGAGCCGATGTGACCAAGGCGCTCGAAGAACAGCGCGAAGCCGGCAAGATCGGTTCGGCGCTGCAGGCGGCGGTTGAAATCCACTGTGCTGGCGAGAAGTTCGATGCCCTGGCCTCGCTCGGCGACGATTTGAAATTTGTGCTTATTTGCTCGTCGACCGTAGCAATCCGCGATGAAAACGAACAAGTCATCGCCACCCCGCTCGACCACGCCAAGTGCGAGCGCTGCTGGCACGTCCGCGAAGATGTCGGTGCCCACGCCGACCATCCTGGGCTGTGTGGTCGCTGCGTCAGCAACCTGCATGGTGACGGCGAGGCGCGTGCACATGCCTAGTGCCGGGCGCTGGTACGCGCTGGCCGGGCTGGTCGTTGTGCTCGACCAGCTCAGCAAGTGGTTGGTGCTCGAGAACATCGGCTTCGGTGAAACGATCTACGTCGCGCCGTTCTGGAACTGGGTACTGACTTTCAACCCCGGCGCCGCCTTCAGCTTTCTGGCCGACCAGCCTGGCTGGCAGCGCTGGCTGTTCACGGCCCTGGCGCTCGGTGTTTCCGGCTGGATCGCCTACATGCTCCGCCAGCATCCGCAGAAAAAGCTGCTGTCGCTCGCCCTGGCGCTGGTCATGGGCGGCGCACTGGGCAACGTGATCGATCGGGTCCGCTTCGGCGCCGTCGTCGATTTTGTCCAGTGGCATGTCGCCGGCTATTACTGGCCTGCCTTCAATGTTGCCGATTCCGCCATCACGCTCGGCGCAGTTCTTCTCGTAATCGAGCAGTTGACCGCAACCAACAAAAAAGAGATTTCCTGATGACCGCCACCGTCCGCTCCGACAGTTTCCTGACCCTGCATTACCGCATCAATGCGCTCGATGGCGAAGAGTTCCTGTCCACCTTCGACATGAGCCCGGCCACGCTGCAAATGGGCAGCGGCCAGCTGGCCGAGAACCTTGAGTCAGTGCTCATCGGCCTGCCGGCGCATGAGCGTTTTGTCTTCGAACTCGAGCCGGCCCAAGCCTTCGGCATGCACAATGACCGCCTCGTCGAACGCATCGCCCTGAGCGGATTGCCGGCCGGCATGGAACTCAAGGAGAATTCCGTCGTCGAATTCACCGCCCCCAACGGCGGCACCTTCGCTGGCTTCCTGCGCGAGCTCGATGCCACGCACGCCTTGTTCGACTTCAATCACCCGATGGCCGGAAAAACGATCCGCTTCGAGGTGGAAATCATCGGAATCATGTAATGGAAATTATCCTCGCCAACCCCCGCGGCTTCTGCGCCGGCGTCGAGCGTGCCATCGCCATCGTCGAGCGCGCGCTGGAAAAGTTCGGCGCACCGATCTACGTCCGTCACGAGGTCGTGCACAACAAGTTCGTCTGCGACGACCTACGTGCCAAGGGCGCTGTCTTTGTCGAGGAATTAAACGAGGTTCCATCCGGCAGTACCGTCATTTTCAGCGCCCACGGCGTTTCAAAGGCAGTTCGCAACGAAGCCGAAGAGCGCGGCCTGAAGGTCTTCGACGCCACCTGCCCGCTGGTCACCAAGGTGCATGTCGAGGTTGGCAAGATGCGCAACCAGACTCGCGAAGTCATCATGATCGGCCACAAGGGGCATCCGGAAGTCGAAGGGACGATGGGGCAGAGCAACGGCGGAATGTATCTGGTCGAAACGGTTGAGGAAGTCGCGACCTTGAAGGTTCTCCATCCGGAAAGCCTCTCCTTCGTTACCCAGACCACGCTGTCTGTTGATGACGCCACTGTTGTCATAGATGCCCTGAAGCAGCGCTTTCCGGAAATTCAGGGGCCGAAAAAAGACGATATCTGTTACGCCACGCAGAATAGGCAGGATGCAGTTAAATCACTAGCCGAAGCGTGCGACTTGGTTATCGTGGTGGGTAGTCAAAACAGTTCAAACTCCCGACGCCTCAAGGAAGTGGCGATTGCTCGGGGTGTAAGGGGAATTCTGATTGATGGCCCAGATGAAATTGATGAGGCATGGTTTGCTGGAAAGCGGCGGGTTGGTGTGACTGCCGGAGCTTCTGCTCCCGAAATTCTTGTTCTTGAAGTGGTCGACCGTATCAAAATGTTGGGGCTTGCTCCCGTGTCGGTGGTTCAGTTCGATGGAGAAAAGGAGGGTGTTTCCTTCCCATTGCCAAGGGAGCTCGCCTGAATTTGCCTCTGCCGCTAACCAAGAGCGTCAGGAGGACGAATAGTCTATCTCAACGATCCGCCAGCTCTTGATCGCTTTTCCGCCCGATACTCCTGGTCTGAATTTTGCTGATTTGAATAGCTCGACCAGCGTAGTGGCATAGTCTTCTGCGAAATTCGACTCAAGCAATTCCACGTAATCTGCTAAGCCTTCTTCATTGACGAATACTTTTATACGCATGAATCCTTCATGGTTGAATGAGTTCACGGGGGGGGGGGGGAGGTCCGCTAGGTCCATGACGCTTGCCATTTGCTCAATGCTGCCAGGCGAGGAATAAGGTGATTCTTCCGGCATCTCTTCGGGAGGCATAGCAGCGTTGGCTGGTATGACGGGTTTCGCCGCAGCATTGTCGAATGGCATTGAGATCGAGGATGAAGTCTTTATGGCTGGCGGGGGTTTGGCCTGTACAAGACTGACGAGCATGCCCTGGGGGGGGTGAAATAAGCCCAGCTTTATCGCCTTTTCATCGGTGTGGCATACCATATTTTTTGCGGCAATCGCGTGTGCTACCAGCGATATCAGTATGCTGGCCGTCAAAGAACACCACCTTTTTCGATTTGTCATTGAGCAATAAGAAGGTGCAGGTTTGACGGTGCTGATGAATGCCAGATATTTATGACTAATGAGGTGCTGTACCAAAATGCAAATGTCTGAATATTAGAGTGGGTGCATTTTTGCACTGTCAAGGTCGTTGGGTGTGACCGGTCGTCGTGAAAAATGATCCGCTTGGCAGTCCTGTTGGTCAGATACGTTGGGTATCTGCGAAGATTCAATCAAACGTAATATGGGCGTGAGGGAAATATGCGGCGGGTATCGGGTTTCACGTTGGTGGAAATGATGGTTGTGGTGGTTATTTTGGCAATCCTTGCATCGATTGCCTTGCCATCCTATCGAACTCTGATTGCCAACAATCGTGTTGTGGCAAATACGAATGATCTGATTGCCGATCTTGCTCTGGCCCGAAGCGAGTCGGCGAAACGTGGTGGTACTTCGGTGGTTACTGTCTGTGCGAGCAGCGATGGAAGCTCCTGTTCCGGAGCAACAGACTGGTCGGGTGGGCGCCTAGTGTTTATTGATGGAGGAAGCCAGGGGGTTGTTGACGGGACTGACTCGACCACGATATTGCGCAACAGTCGTGCAGTGAGCGGACTAGTCATCGCATCGAATGGTTTTTCTACGGCAGGGTTTGTTTCTTACTCGTCTGATGGTTCCATTAGTTCGGGCTTGCCTGGAACGATTACGGTCTGTAGTAGTGGTTTGATCGGCCGAGTTGTTTCCATTTCAAATATTGGTCGTACCTCGGTGGCGGCTACGACTGCTGCTTGCGCGTAGAGGAATATCAAATGCTGATTCCAGGATTTTCTCATCGGCAGGGTGGTATGGCCTTGTTGGAGGCCATGATTGCGGTTGTTGTGCTTGCTTTCGGTTTGCTGGGGGTGGCGGGACTTCAACTTGCCGGGATAAAAAGCAATCAGATTGCCTATGAGCGTTCGGTGGCCACCATGCATGCTTACGGAGTGGCGGATCGAATACGTGCAGGAATGAACACAGATGTGTACAAGTCTCCCTCCCTCAGTGAAGCGCAGGCTGCTGCGTCCTCATGGGTTGGCGAGAATGCGTTGTTACCTAGCGAATCGGTGGTTATTTCCCAAGTTGATAACCGATTCAGGATCACCGTAAGTTGGACGGATAGGTGTAAAGCGGGCGACACGAACTGTTCGTCCGGAACCGCTACAGGCTTCGTGACGGAGTTTTTGCCATGACGCAATCCAGTTCTTCTCTTTCCATAAGCGGAATTGTCTCCTCTGAGCGTGGCTTTTCACTGGTCGAACTGATGGTAGCCATGGTGATCGGATTAATCGTGGTCTTGGTGGTGGGGACCCTGTTCATGAACAGTCGGCAGACCTATATGGCTCAGGACGCAAATTCGAGGTTGCAGGAAAATGCGCGTTATGCAACCGAGTTGTTTGGGCGCCAAGTGCGTACTGCTGGTTATGTGGCTGTTAATTTCAGTCCGTTGTCAGGAGCGAACCTGTTTGCCAAGCCTGCCAGCTTTACGTTTGTTGGTAAGGCGATTCAGGGGGTTGGGGCCGATTCGATTACTTTGAGTTATGAGGGTGAAAAGGATTGTTTGGGGCAGGTAGCGGCAACACCAATCAAACAAATCAATCTGTTCAGGGTGAATGCTTCCAGCCAGCTTGAATGTGCTGCGGGGGGTAATACCGGGGTGATTCTCGATGATGTTGAGGCAATGCAGGTTTGGTACCGCGAAAAAAACAAGACAACCTATGAAGTTGCAAGTGCAGTGAATATGGATAATGTGAGTAGCGTTCGTATTTGCGTGCTTTTGCGGGCAAGGGCAGATGGAGCGCAGCGTGCCGTTGAATTGGGCGTCAACCAAGTCTATGTTGATTGTTCTGGGGCCTCGGTAACCAAATCGGATGGTTATATTCGTCGTGCGATGACCACGACTGTCGCACTGCGGAATCGTATGCCATGAGTCAGGAGTTAGATGTTATTGTCATGACAAAAGTTGATCGGTGTCAAAGTTCCGTATCGCAGGTGAGAAATGGTATCTGGATGATACGGTTGGTGCCAATGGAGCGTGGTGTCTCGCTTGTGGTTGCCCTTATTTTCCTAGTTATTCTTTCCGTCCTGGGGCTGACGGCGATGCGTGTGGCAACAATGGAAGAGCGCATGTCGGGTAATTCACGTGATCGCAGTTTGGCTTTTGAGGCGGCCGAAGCTGCGTTACGCGATGCGGAGTCTGATATTGACTGTTTGAAGTTTGACAGGATTAACCCTTCGCCAGTAAAGCGGAGTACTGGTTGTATTTCCGGCGTGACCGGGGCTAATGCAACCTGTACTAATGGGCTTTGTTGCGTATTGAACGGTCTGACATGTACGGAGCCGACGGTTCCCGTTTATAAAAACAGTGCCTTGAGTTTCACAGCAGCGCCAAGCGTAATGTACGGCACATATACCGGAGCATCAGCGATTGTCGGATTGTCGCAACAACCGCGCTATCTGATCGAGCCTTTTATGGTAGATGGGAAGAACTATTACCGCATTACCGTTCGTGGTTATGGCCTAAACGCAAATACTCAGGTCACGCTGCAAGAAGTTTATTACAAGGAGTGATTGCCATGTTCAGCTTCAAGACAATTCGTCATGCAGGCATTTTTATGACCTTGGCATTGGCTCTGGGGGGGCATTCTCAGGGGGCTGTAATTGCCATCCCGTCCGGGCCGCTATATGTTGGTGCTGCTGTAGCGCCATTGGTGATGCTTGATATTACCAAAGATCAGAATCTGTTCAAGAAAGCCTATGACGATTACACCGACCTGAATGCTGATGGGTGGGCTGAAACAACCTACGATCACACCATTGATTACTATGGTTATTTCGATAGCTACAAGTGTTATTCCTATTCAAGTGCAAACGGCCATTTTTCTCCGGTGGCTGCATCGCTTACGACGGATGCCTCAGGTAAGTTCGTCAAACCTTCTGACTGTTCAGGGCAATGGCATGGAAATTTCCTGAATTGGGTCACCATGTCCCGAATGGATTCCGTGCGAAAGTTGCTCTATGGGGGGTATCGCTCCACGGATAGTGGGACACAGACAATACTTGAGCGCGCTTATATTCCGATGGATGCTCACTCTTGGGCTAAATATTACAACCCGTATATGGCAAAGCAACTGGATACTTGGCCATCGCATCAAGGTAATCTTGCTGCACGATATCCGGAAATTAGTAAACTCACGCCGTATAGTCCAACAACCCAGCCTGTTGCTATTAGCAGCACCAGCAGTAATACGGTTAGTGGAACCCAGGCGTCTCCCGCTGCCAAGGTGTTTAATGTTGGCTCGAGCACGAACCGGTTTTCATATGGAGACCAGGTGCTGATTGAGTCGGCGACGGATTCCGGAAAGTACATGGTGGGTGCCGTCAGTTGTGTGAACGGAGCTGGCATAGGCATGTATAACACCCTTGTTGGAGGTTCCGGTAGTTGCGCTACGAACGAAATAAAGGTGGTGGTTGAGAATTCTGTGGGGAGCGGCACGATATCAAGCTGGAAGATATACAACTCCACGCAGACGGGTATATCCATTTGCAACACGACGGTGGATAGCGGCACTGCAAAATCTCAGACGTCAACGGCAGCGCCACGCATGCGGGTGGCCAAAGGCAACTTTTCACTATGGTCGGCCAATGAGCGTTGGCAATGTGGTTGGCGAGAAGATGGATATGGGGAAGATACCGGAACCTTGTCTGGTGGAACGAGTACTCAAGGCAATCGGGCTGCGTTGAGCGGCATTTGGGCAAGTTCGATCGGGCCCAATAAAACGACAACGGCTTCGGGCCGAGTCAAGAATGGGCTGGATACGGCATCTGGTCCAGACTATAACGTTCGGGTCGAAGTGTGTGTTTCAGCCGCGACGATCGGAAATGAAAAGTGTGCGAAATACCCATCCGGAAACTATAAACCCATCGGTTTGCTTCAATACTATGGAGAGAGCGGTCAATTGATGTTTGGGATGATGACTGGCTCATATACCAAGAACAAATCTGGTGGAACGCTCAGGAAAAATATAAGCAATATCTCTGATGAAATAAATACCACCACGAATGGCGTAATCAAGACGACACCTCCGATAACTGGATCGATTATCAAGACCCTCGATAAAATGCGTATCTGGGGTTATGGATATTCCGATGGTAAATATGATGCGGATGGCTCCGGTGGTTCGACATTTTGCTCCTGGGGGGAAACCAACATTAACCAAGGTAATTGTTTGAGTTGGGGTAACCCGATGTCCGAGGTTTATCTTGAATCGCTTCGATATCTGGCAGGGAAGACTGCAAATTCAAGTTTCAACGTTTCCAGCGATGTGCTGGGACTGACTTCTCCAACTTGGACTGATCCAATAAGCTCAAGCAATTATTGCGCGCCTTTGAATGTTCTGGTCTTCAACTCCGCTGTCAATACCTACGAGCACGACAGCCAGATGTCTGGCTCTTCGGACCTCGGGGTGGCAGGAAATACCTGCGATGCAACCGCCTGGACAGACAAGGTGGGTGTTCAGGAAGGTATTAATGGCAATGCTTGGTTCGTGGGCAACAATGGCTCAGGAAGTACCCCGACTGACCTTTGTTCAAGCAAAGCAGTCGCAAATTTGTCAGGTGTCTTTGGCCTTTGTCCCGAGGGGGCTGGTACCGAGGGTAGCTATCAAATGCCGGGGTTGGCTTATTTTGCCCGTACCAAGCAGATTCGCACACCTGCCTCGCTAGGTGTTCCGTTGTCGGATACGCGCTCCTTAAAAGTTTCGACTTTTGGAATCGCTTTGGCAACGAATACGCCGAGGAGAACCTTGACGGTCAACGGTTCAAATGTGACGATCATGCCGCAGGGGCGCTTGGTTAATAACGGAGGGTATGGCGCGGGATCGCTGGTGGATTGGAAAATTGTTTGCGAGATTCCGCTTGGTGCAACTGCCGCGACCGTTGCGGCAATTACAAAGATCAGTGCCGGGCGTTGCAGTTCAGCCGGGACGGGGGCGTTTTATTGGAATCAAGAGGATAGCGAACAGGGGGGCGACTACGATCAGGATATGTGGGGACGGGTCCAGTACCAAATTAATGGGAGCACGATAGCCGTTACCACTGACGTTATTGCACAGTCAACGCCGTATGCCTTTGGTTTTGGTTACGCTATTAGCGGCACGAACCATGACGGCCCACATTTCCACTCGGGTATCAATGGGTTTGCCTTTTCCTATCCAGCAGAGGAAACTAACGCGGCAACAGTAACCGGGGATACCAGCGGCCTTACTTCGAACACATGCAGCAACTGTACCTTGGCACGCGGGGCCACTACTGCAACCTATACTGTTTTGTCTTCCGCTGTCGATACGGTGCTAAAGGATCCGCTTTGGTATGCGGCAAAATATGGCGGGTTCAAGGATGAAAACGGGAATGACAAGCCTGATCAAACTATCGAATGGGATGTAAGAAATGCAGATGGAAGTACGACGGGCTGTACTAGCACCAAGTGCGATGGTGTACCTGACAACTTTTTCCTTGTAACAAATCCGAACTATTTGGAAGAGGCGCTTGATTCGGCGTTTGTCGCGATGCTTGGCCAGTCCTCCTCTTCCTCGGTAGCGACCAACTCAACTTCTTTGCAGACAGGAAGCTTTATATATCAGGCGCGTTACAATTCAAACGATTGGAGCGGGCAGTTGCGAGCGCTAGAGCTCGATATGGCAGATGCTACCTTGGGTAACGTAATTGAACCCGCAAAGTGGGATGCTGGTCAGGTAATCAATAGCCAATCATCAAGGCAGATAATTACCATAGGCTTGGATACGGCTTCAAAGAAGGGGATTCCCTTTACTTGGTCGGATATTGCCGGGCAGGCCGGTGGCTCGACGCAAGAAGATGCGCTCAATAGCAACGGTTTGGGTAGTACTGATACAGCTGGAGCTGCTCGAGTTGGCTATCTGAGAGGCTCGCAATCTAACGAAGGTAAATCGGCGATTAATTTCCGGCCTCGTCCAACGAGTCGACTAGGGGATATCGTAAATTCAAGTCCCGTTTATGTGGGAGTTCCGGAGGCTGGATGGGGAAGTTCGGCATACGCTAGTTTCGTGCAGAGTAAAGGTGCCAGAGAGGCGATGATTTATACTGGCGCCAATGATGGTATGTTGCATGCCTTTCAAGCCAAGGATGGGGTGGAGCGCCTTGCATACGTGCCTGGTGTTTTTTACAACAATTCGGCGACCCGTTCCAATCTTAGCCAGTTAACCAATCAAGGCTACAGCCACAAGTTCTATGTCGATGGCACGCCGATGGTCAATGATATAGAGGTTGGCTCCGCGGCGACGTACCAGTGGAAAACAGTTCTGGTAGGAGGTTTGAACTGGGGGGGGCGCGCATTTTTCGCGCTCGACATTACCGATCCGGGTGATACGTCTTCAACTGATTCCGTAGCCTTCTCGGAAGCGAACGCCGCAAATATCCTGATGTGGGAGTTCACTAACGCCAATGATTCTGATCTGGGTTACACGCATAATCAGCCGACGTATCCACCATTTAAGGGTATTGCCCGGCAAATAGTGAAAATGCGTAACGGAAAATGGGCTGTGGTAGTCGGAAATGGATACAACAGTGATGATGGTAAGGCTGCATTGTTCATTTTCTTCCTGGATCGCGCGCGATCAGGTGGGGTTTATAGCTCGACCTGGGTTCTTGGGCAGGATTACATCAAGATCGTGGCGGATGCTCAGTCACCATCCAGTTTTAATGGCTTGTCCACCCCTTATCCGTTCAGTGCGCGTGGCGATGGAATTGCAGATTGGATCTATGCCGGAGACTTGAGTGGCAATCTCTGGAAGTTCGATGTTAGCGCCGATGATCCTGTTAACTGGAAGGTTGCCTACAATACAGGGATCTGTGCAGTCGGCAGTCCATGTACGCCACTTTTTGTTGCCACGAATTCGTCGGGGGTAAGGCAGGCAATTACCACTGCGCCACAGGTCGTACGTCATCCGACAAAAGGGGCAATGATTCTTTTTGGCACGGGCAAATATCTTGAAAGTTCGGATACCACCTCTAGTGCATCGCAAAGCTATTTTGGCGTCTGGGATGATGGGGCCAATACAGCTGCCAACATGGACAGATCTACGCTTCTGCAACAATTAGTTGTTTCGGCTGTAGATGTTGGGGGGTTTAGTTATCGGCTGACTACTGATTATTGTATTGCCGCGTCAGGTACGAAGTCCGGTAAGGATGCACTTTCGGGAGCCAGTACTGCAGTCTGTAGTGATGATTGGAGTGCTATCGGCGCGGAGAAGGGGTGGTATATGGATTTGCCGACCTCAGGGGAGCGAATTGCGTTCAACGGGATTGTCCGAAATGATCGCATCGTATTTCCGACCCTTATTCCATCGTCTCAGCCCTGCCTAGCTGGTGGTGGATCGTGGCTGATGGAGCTTGATGCTCTGACTGGACGTAGACTCGATGTCACCCCGTTCGATGTGAATGGAGATGGCAAATTCAATAGCAATTCCGGTAGTGGTACGGATTTGGTTAATTTCTCTTCCAATTGCAGCAGTTGTATCGTCAGTGGGCAAAAGCCTGCAGAGGGTGGGGTTATTACGACACCCACGGTCATCAAGGGTAAGGCAGGCTCCGGAAAAGAGTTTAAATACGCCAGTAGCTCGACCGGAAAAGTCGAAAAGACAAATGAGAGTGCGGGCCGAACAGGGCGGATTACTTGGCGCGAAGTGATGCCTTAATGCCCAACAGGAAAGGAAGTGTCGTGAGCAAAGAGAAACGGTTTCAGATGGGCTTCACGCTGGTTGAATTAATGGTCGTTGTTGCCATCATCGGTATTCTGGCAAGCGTAGCCTATCCCGCCTACATAGAACATGTCCGCAAGGCGAGGCGTGCCGATGCGCAGGCTGCACTCACCCAGGCGGCGCAGTTTATGGAGCGCAGTTATTCTTTGAGCCAAAAATATTCCGGCGTGAGTTTGCCTTCTTCCATTGGGGCTGCCCAGTATGCGATTAGTATCAGTGCGCAATCGGATACTGCCTTTACACTTCAAGCTGCTCCTGCCTCTGGGTGGTCTGACCCAAAGTGTGGGACGCTTTCCTTGGATAATGCGGGAGTGAAGACGCCGACGACCCCTGGGTGTTGGTGATGAGTGTTGATGTTCTGAAAATTCTTTAGTAGAATCGAAAGTTCTTTATTTGATGTTCAGGATTGATTTTAATGGCCAATAGCGCACAAGCCCGCAAGCGCGCCCGTCAAGCTGACGGGCAGCGTTCCCATAACGCCAGCCTGCGTTCGACCCTGCGTACCGCTATCAAGCGTGTTCGTCAGGCGATCGAAGCTGGTGATAAAGCCGCCGCTCAAGGCGTCTTCCAGCAGTCCGTTGCGGTTCTTGATCGCATCGCTGACAAGAAGATTGTTCACAAGAACAAGGCTTCTCGTACCAAGAGCCGTTTGTCTGCTCAGATCAAGGCTCTTGCTGCTGCCTGATCTAGCGGGAGGCTAAAATAAAAATGGCGCCTTTGGGCGCCTTTTTTATTTCCAGGGTTTTGATGGGTTGTTTTATTTTTCCAGCGAGCAAACGCCGTCAATGATCTGTAGGTCGTTGTCCTGGGCGAAGTTGAGCATGAAACGATAGGCCATTGGTTCGATTTCCCCGAGGCGGCCGTCTACGAAGACGGCTTTTTCGCCGTTGTAGTCGCCTGGGCCGACATAGGGTGAGTATTTCATCTTGCGTTCAGCGCCGAATGCAGACATTACTCCGCACAGGCGTTCTGCCCAGTCGCTGGGTCGAAATTTCTTGCCTTGCTTGGTGAGGCCGACAATGATGAATGTGGTCGAGTCTGTGGTTGTCATTGTTCTAGTCTGCGTTGGGCGATGCAACCTTGCGTTGGCGAATTCTAGCAGAAGCCCGTACCTTTCCATAATTATGGCGTGCGGAGCCTCGATGCTGGCGTTTTTCGTGGCAGTTTGCGTTCTATACAAGGCTTGCCTTTTCACCTAAAATTCGCACCTCTGCTCCTGCTTCGGGATTGACTCCCGTCGGAGTGACGATTGTTCCGGCGGCGATGGCCGCCGTTTTCGTTTTTTGGGGTTGTCTCATGTCGCATGTCATGAATACCTACGCCCGGTTGCCGGTGGCTTTCAGCCATGGTCAGGGTTCCCGGATTACTGATACCGAGGGTAGGGAATATCTGGACGCGTTGTCCGGGATTGCCGTGTCTACGCTCGGGCATGCGCACCCCAGGCTGGTTGCTGCGATTGCTGCACAGGCTGGGCGCGTGTTGCATACTTCCAATTTATATGGCATTCCGGCGCAGGATCTACTTGCCGATAAATTGGTTGAGCTTTCCGGGATGCGCGAAGTCTTTTTTTGCAATTCCGGTTGTGAGGCCAACGAAGCGGCAATCAAGCTGGCGCGTTTCTATGGCCACAAAAGAGGGTTTGAAACACCGACCATTATCGTGATGGAAAAGGCTTTTCATGGCCGGACCATGGCGACGCTTTCGGCGACTGGCAATCGCAAGGCTCAAGCGGGTTTCGAGCCGCTGGTTTCGGGGTTTGTACGAGTTCCCTACGACGACCTTGATGCGATCAAAGCGGTTGCCGAGCACAACCAGAATATTGTCGCCGTGATGGTGGAGATTATTCAGGGTGAGGGTGGAATTCATTTGGCATCGGCGGATTTCCAGATGGGTATCCGCCGCTTGTGTGATGACAATGGCTGGTTGCTGATTTGTGATGAAGTGCAGTGCGGTATGGCGCGCACCGGAAAGTGGTTCGGGTATCAGCATGCCGGAATTCAGCCTGACATTGCCACGCTGGCAAAAGGTTTGGGTTCTGGTGTGCCGATTGGTGCCTGTATGGCGGGTGGCAGGGCTGCCGGTTTGTTCGGGCCGGGTAACCATGGCTCGACGTTTGGTGGCAACCCGTTGGCATGTTCGGCGGCGCTGACGACCATCGATACCATTGAGCAGGATGGTCTGATGGCCAATGCCGAAAAGGTTGGTGCGCTGATTCGCCAGCTTTATGCCGAAGCGCTGGCTGGGGTGGACGGTGTAGTTGAGATTCGCGGCCATGGCCTGATGATCGGCATTGAGCTTGACCGGCCGTGTGGCGAACTGGTTGGCCAGGCGCTGGCCGCAGGATTATTGATCAACGTTACTGCGGACAAGGTTGTACGCCTGTTGCCACCGCTGATATTTAGCGAAAATGAGGCAAAAGAGCTGGTTGACCGTAGCGTTCCGCTAATCAAAGCGTTTTTGGCGGCCTGAATCATGGCGATCAAACATTTTCTGCAGTTCAAGGATTTTACGCGCGACGAGCTTGAGTACGTATTCGAGCGGACGCGCTGGATCAAGAACCAGTTCAAGTCTTACCAAAAGTACTGGCCACTTAGCGACCGGACGCTGGTAATGATTTTCGAGAAGGCGAGCACGCGGACGCGTCTGTCCTTCGAGGCCGGTATGCAGCAGTTGGGTGGTTCGGCGATTTACCTGAATACGCGCGACTCGCAACTGGGGCGTGGCGAGCCGGTCGAGGATGCGGCGCAGGTCATTTCGCGGATGAGCGATATCGTGATGATTCGCACCTTCGAGCAGGACATCATCGAACGCTTTGCCGCCAACTCGCGCGTGCCGGTGATCAACGGGTTGACCAACGAATATCATCCCTGCCAGATCCTGGCTGATATCTATACCTTCATCGAGCATCGCGGCTGCATCCAGGGCAAGACCATTGCCTGGGTCGGTGATGCCAACAATATGTGCAACACCTGGCTGCAGGCGGCTGAAGTTCTCGACTTCAAGGTCCATGTTTCGACGCCGCCGGGCTACGAGATCAATGCCGATCTGGTCGGCAAAATCGATCCGGCGCGTTTCAAGGTCTTTGCCGATCCGATGGATGCCTGCCGGGGTGCCGATCTGGTGACTACCGACGTGTGGACGTCAATGGGTTTCGAGGCTGAAAACGAAGAGCGGATCAAGGCCTTTGCCGATTGGTGTGTTGATGGCGACATGATGCGCGTGGCCAATGAAGGCTCGCTGTTCATGCACTGCCTGCCGGCGCATCGTGGCGAGGAAGTCACCGCCGAGGTCATCGACGGACCGCAATCGGTGGTCTGGGATGAGGCAGAGAACCGTCTGCATGTGCAGAAGGCATTGATGGAATATTTGCTGTTGGGCCGGCTTCAGGGCTGAGCGGCGCTGTTAATCGATACAAGGGAACGGAAATGAGCGACATCAAGAAGGTTGTGCTGGCCTATTCGGGCGGTCTCGATACCTCGGTCATCCTCAAGTGGTTGCAGGATGTGTACAAGTGCGAAGTGGTCACCTTCACGGCCGACCTCGGCCAGGGTGAAGAACTTGAGCCGGCGCGCGCCAAGGCGCTGAAGGCCGGCATCAAGCCGAAGAACATCTATATCGACGACGTGCGTGAGGAGTTTGTCCGCGACTTCGTCTTTCCGATGTTCCGCGCCAATACGGTTTATGAAGGCGAGTATCTGCTCGGTACTTCGATCGCTCGTCCGCTGATCGCCAAGCGTCTGATTGAGATTGTCAATGAAACCGGTGCCGATGCCATCTGTCACGGCGCGACCGGCAAGGGCAACGACCAGGTCCGTTTCGAGCTCGGCGCCTACGCGCTGAAGCCGGGCATCAAGGTCATTGCGCCGTGGCGTGAGTGGGATTTGATGTCACGTGAGAAGCTCATGGCCTATGCCGAGAAGCATGGCATCGAGATCGACATGAAGCACAAGAAGGGCGGCTCGCCCTATTCGATGGACGCCAACCTGCTGCACATTTCCTACGAAGGACGTCACCTCGAGAACCCGGCTGCCGAGGCCGAGGAATCAATGTGGCGGTGGACCGTTTCGCCGGAAAAGGCACCGAACAAGGCCGAGTACCTCGACCTTGAATTCGTCAAGGGCGACGTGGTTGCCATCAACGGCAAGAAGATGAAAGCCCATGAAATTCTGGGTTCCTTGAACGAAATCGGCGGCAAGCACGGCATTGGTCGCCTGGACCTGGTCGAGAACCGTTATGTCGGCATGAAGTCGCGTGGCTGTTACGAAACCCCGGGCGGAACGATTCTGCTGCGCGCTCACCGTGCCATCGAGTCGGTGACGCTGGACCGCGAAGTCGCCCACCTCAAGGACGATCTGATGCCGCGTTACGCCAGCCTGGTGTACAACGGCTACTGGTGGAGCCCGGAGCGCAAGGCGCTGCAGGTGCTGATCGACCATACGCAGCAGACAGTCAACGGGGTCGTTCGCCTCAAGCTGTACAAGGGCAATGTGATCGTCGTCGGCCGCGACTCGAAGACTGATTCGCTGTTTGATTCGACCATCGCCACCTTCGAGGACGATGCCGGTGCTTACGATCAGCGTGATGCGGGTGGTTTCATCAAGCTCAACGCCCTGCGTTTGCGCATTGCCGCCAATCTCGCTGCGAAAAAGGCGGGCAAGCCGGTCAAGGCGGTTGCTGCCAAGAAGACTGTGATGGCAAAGCCTGCAGCCAAACCGGCAGCGAAGGCGGCTGTCAAACCGGTTGCCAAGGCTGCGGTGAAAAAAGCTGTAGCGAAACCGACAGCGAAGCCGGTGGCCAAGGCCGCTGTCAAGCCGCTGGTCAAGCCGGTTGCAGCCAAGGCAGTGGTTGCCAAGGCAGTGGTTGCCAAGGCTGTCAAAGCACCGGTCAAGCCTGCGGCCAAGAAGCCTGCTGCTAAGAAGAAGGGTTAATCGATGGAGGGAGGGACCGTATTCGGGCTGAACGAAGAACAGATCGCAGACTTCTTCTCGACCTGGGGTGTTGGTGCCTTCATCCTCTTCATGTTGTTCATCATTGGCGAGATCGCCTACAAGTCGAAGGCGGGCAAGACGGGCACCTTTGTGCTCTTCTTCGTGCTGGCTTTCGGCATGGTCGGGTTCATTGCCAAATCAGTGATTCAGAAAATCTGGGGTATGTAAATGTCGCAATACGACAACGTTTCGGTGGTCAAGAAGGCCAATGTTTATTTTGATGGCAAGTGCGTCAGCCACACTGTGGTGTTGGCCGATGGCACCAAGAAGACGGTGGGCGTGATCCTGCCGTCCAGCCTGACTTTCAATACCGGCGCGCCGGAAATCATGGAAGGTGTGGGTGGTTCATGCCGCGTC
Organism: Betaproteobacteria bacterium HGW-Betaproteobacteria-4; assembly: GCA_002840785.1. Taxonomy (GTDB): domain Bacteria; phylum Pseudomonadota; class Gammaproteobacteria; order Burkholderiales; family Rhodocyclaceae; genus Azonexus. The sequence goes on from PHCH01000004.1 coordinate 80,264, forward strand.
AAGCTTAAGGGCGAAAGCGAGTGGACGACCTGGGGCGAAGGTCAGTCGTTCAACGTGCCGGGCAACTCCAGCTTCGAAATTTCGGTGGCTGATGGCGAGTCCTATCACTACGTTTGTCACTTTGGGTAATCATCATGCCGAGCTTTGACTTCACCTCCGAAGCGGACATGGTGGCGTTGAAGAACGCCATCGATGTCACCTCACGCCAGATCGACAATCGCTACGATTTCAAGGGCACAACGGCCAAGGTCGAGCTGAACGAAAAGGACAAGGTCATCACCCTGTGGGGCGATTCCGATTTCCAGCTTGACCAGATCAAGGACCTGCTTTTCCCGGCCATGGAAAAGAAGGAGAAGGAAAGCGTCAAGCGTCTGGATCACCAGAAGATCGTCAGCGTTTCCGGCAACAAGGTGAAGCAGGAAATGAAGATCAAGGACGGGATCGACAGCGATCTGGCCAAGAAGATCGTCAAGCTGGTCAAGGATGGCAAGCTCAAGGTCCAGGCCGCGATTCAGGGCGAAACCGTGCGGGTCACGGGCGCCAAGCGGGACGACCTGCAGGCTTGCATCGCGCTGATCACCAAGTCGATTACCGACTTTCCGATCAAGTACGGCAATTTCCGGGATTAAGCGATTTTCGACGGCGAACCGGGATTGCTACGGTCAACCGGAAAAAACGGCCAAAATGAAAACGGGCGGCGCGAGCAAGCCCGTTTTTTATTGTGCTCTCAGCGGGCCAGACCCTTGATCCACGCCGAGTAAAGTTGCTCCGAGAGCTGGCGCATGGCCGGCAGCTTTGCCGAAATTTCAGCCTGCATGGCTTCCGGCGTCTGCGCGCAGGGCAGGTCGGCGACGGCAATCGCTTCGTCGGCCCATTGCTCGCACCACGTGGCAATCATTTCCGGTGTCATTTCAACGTGGCATTGCATGGCAAGGTGAGGACCGCTGACGAACATCTGGTTGGTGCAGTAGCCATTGGCCAGCAAGCGGGTGGCGCCGTTCGGGAGGCTGAACGTCTCGCCGTGCCACTGAAAAACCGTGCCGCTTTTGCCGGCGAAGTCGCCCAGCCACTGGCGGGCGACCCCGTTGTCCTCGCCATGCGCGCTACTCCAGCCAATTTCCTTGACCGGATTGCGCGTGATCTGACCACCGAGTGCCTTGCTCATCAGTTGCCCGCCGAGGCAATGGCCGATGACCGGCACGTTTTTCGCAACCGCTTCGCGAATCAGCCCGCAGACGGGCTCTATCCACGGGAGCGGGTCGTTGACACTCATCGGGCCTCCCATGAAACACAGCCCGGAAAAGTCATCGACGTTCGCCGGTATTTCGGCGCCCTCGTCAACGGCGATCAGCCGCCACGGAATGCCGTGCTGTTCAAGGAATATGGCAAAATAGCCCGGACCTTCAGTAGGGGAGTGGCGAAAGATGGCGACTGGTTGCATGGCGGCAATGATGTCCGGGAAAACGAAGTCATATTTTACGCTGCTAGTTTTCCTGGTGGCCATGTTGCCGACACTCGGTATCGCGCAGGACGTCGGGCTGGCCGGCATCATGGGAAGCAAGGCGCTGCTCATGATCAACGGCGGCGAGCCACAAGCCGTGCCAGTCGGCAAGACGATAGACGGCATCAAGTTGCTCTCCGTTCAGAGCGATCAGGTGATCATTGAAGTCGGTGGCCGCAAGCGCCCGCTGCGCGTGGGGCAGCATGCAGTCGGCGTTTCCGCCGGCGATGGTTCGGACAAGATCGTCATGACTGCCGATGTACAGGGGCATTTTTATACAACCGGTACGGTAAACGGAACCTCCGTGCGTTTTGTCGTTGATACGGGGGCAACCTCGATTGCCCTCGGCCCGAACGATGCCCAGCGTATTGGACTAGATCTCAGGCAGGGGCAGCGTGGCCTGACGAGCACAGCGAACGGAACAGTCGTTGTGACGCGTATACCGCTGGATACGGTGAGAATTGGCGGCGTTACGTTGCACAACGTGGCGGCTGTGGTACTACCCACCAATATGCCGATTGCCCTGCTCGGCATGAGTTTTCTTAACCGCATGGAAATGCAGCGCGATGGCAGTACCATGACATTGAAAAAAAAATTCTAGGAGAGAGAAATGCCGCAACGTGATCAGGAAATAGCGCTATTGCGCGAAGAAGTTGAAATGCTGATGGGCGAGCGGCAGGCGCTGTTGCGCGTGGCGGGGGCTTCCGCCGTGATGATCGCCAGTATGGACAGCAAACGCTTGCCGGTGGGCGCGATTGAGTCGGCCGATCTTGTGGCGACGACCATCAACGATCTTTCCGAAGAGACGCTTCAGGATGCGCTGGCTGCGGTCAACGCCGAAATCGAGGAAGATTCCAAGGCGGCATGACGCTGGATCTGGAGCGCCTGCGGGCCAGCCTGTTGCCCGAACCGCTGACCGGGCATTTCATTCAGGAAGACGGGGGGGCTGACCTGCCGCTGACCCCGGCGGCGGTGCTGTTTCCGATCGTCCTGCGCGATGGCGGGCAGACGGTGCTGCTCACCCAGCGCACGGCGCATCTGCGCGATCACGCCGGGCAAATCAGCTTTCCCGGCGGGCGAGTCGAGGCCGAGGATCTTTCGCCTTCGCACACTGCCTTGCGCGAAACCGAGGAAGAAATCGGCCTGCCACGCGAACGCATCGAAATCCTCGGTTTTTTGCCCGAATACCGGACCGGCACAGGGTTTCGCGTGACCCCGGTGGTTGCGCTGGTCCAGCCACCGTTCGACTTGCGGCCAGACCCGTTCGAGGTGGCCGAGGTCTTCGAAGTGCCACTCGCCTTCCTGCTCGACCCGGCCAATCATCAACAGCATTCGCTGCACTATCGCGGCGCACTTCGTAATTATTTCGCCATGCCCTATGGCGACTATTTCATCTGGGGCGCCACAGCCGGCATGATTCGTTCTCTGAGCGAGCGTCTTGGCCTTCTCCAAGGTGCCTGAGCTTGTGGTATCGTGGCGCTTTACGACATGAAAATAAGCCGAATACGGCAATCATCGGCCCCCCATGAGTCTTCTCGTTGCCGACCCGATTGGCGCTTGGGCCGATTACATCGAATCGCGCTTCAACGCCGGGGCCTACCGGCATGGCGTCCTCGCCTGGTGCTTCGCCGTCCTGCTGCCGGTGGCGCTTCTCGCCATCGTCTATGGCCTGCTTTATTCCTTGAATCCGCTCTTCGGCTGGGCAATCAATGTAGGCGTGCTCTACCTGACCATGGGTTTTCGCCAGTTCAGCCACCATTACACCGATATCCAGCTGGCCCTGCGGCTTGGCGATGTCGAGCGGGCTCGCCAGTTGCTGGCCGAGTGGCAAGGCATTTCGACTTATGGCCTCGGTTCCGAAGATATTGCCCGGCTCTCCATCGAGGGCGCGCTTGCCGCATCGCATCGGCATGTCTTCGCCGTCGTGCTCTGGTTTGTCTTGCTGCCGGGCCCTTGCGGCGCCTTGCTCTATCGCCTGTCGGCCATCGTGCGCGACCGTTGGAACGCCGAAACCCCGGTTCGGCAAACCGAGTTTTCTACATTTTCGCGTGTGGTTTTCGGTATGATCGACTGGCTGCCCTCACGGACAACCGCGGCAGCCTTTGCCATCGTCGGTGACTTCGAGGATGCCGTTTATTGCTGGCGCACCCAGCCGGCGCAATGGCCGGACCGCGATCTTGGCATTGTGCTCGCCGCCGGGGCCGGTGCCCTGGGCGTTCAACTGGGCCGGCCGGTGGTTGATGGCGTCGAGGTGTCTGATCGGGCCGAACTCGGGCTGGGCGATCCGGCCGATGTTGATTTCATGCAGAGTGCCGTCGGCCTCGTCTGGCGAGCTACTGTGTTGTGGATGTTGTTGCTGTTTTTGTTGGGGCTTGCCACCTTGGCGGGCTGAATAATTCTTACAGGAGATTTACATGAGCAGAGATGTCGTCGTTCTAAGCGCAGTTCGTTCCCCCATCGGCGCTTTTGGTGGTTCCCTGGCTGATTTTGAAAGCACGGAACTCGCCGGCATTGTCATGAAGGAAGCGATTGCCCGCTCCGGTGTTGATCCGCAAGCCATCAACTACGTCACCGTCGGCACCACCATGCCGACCGATTCCCGCTACGCCTACGTTTCCCGCGTTGCCTCCATTCAGGCTGGTCTGTCGATGGATTCCGTCGCCATGCAGGTAAGCCGCCTGTGCGCCTCCGGTCTGCAAGGTATCGTCACCACCGCCCAGAACATCATGCTGAACGATGCTGACTACGGTATCGGCGGTGGCGTCGAAGTCATGTCCAAGGCTGCCTACCTGATGCCGTCGCTGCGTTCTGGCGCCCGCATGGGTGACACCAAGGCCATCGACTCCATGGTCGCCGTGCTGACCGACCCGTTCGGCGTTGGCCACATGGGTATCACCGCTGAAAACCTGGCTACCAAGCACGGCTTCACCCGTGAAGACCAGGATGCCTTCGCTGTCGAATCCCAGCGCCGTGCCGCGGCTGCCATCGATGCCGGCCACTTCAAATCGCAGATCGTGCCCATCGTCAAGCAGACCCGCAAGGGCGACGTCGTGTTCGATACCGACGAGCATCCGAAGCGTGGCACGACCATGGAATCGCTGGCCAAGATGAAGCCGGCCTTCAAGAAGGACGGTACGGTCACTGCCGGCAACGCTTCCGGCATCAACGACGGCGCAGCCTTCTTCGTGCTGGCTGCTGCTGATGTTGCCGCCAAGAATGGCCAGAAGGCCCGTGCCCGTATCGCCGGTTACGCCGTTGCCGGCGTGCCGAACGACGTCATGGGCGAAGGCCCGATCCCGGCTACCAAGCTGGCTCTCAAAAAGGCCGGCCTGACTCTGGATCAGATGGACGTTATCGAATCCAACGAAGCTTTCGCCGCCCAGGCGCTGTCTGTTGCCAAGGTCCTCGGCCTCGATCCGGCCAAGACCAACCCGAATGGCGGCGCCATCGCCCTCGGTCACCCGGTCGGCTGTTCCGGTGCCTTCATCGCCACCAAGGCGCTGTACGAACTGGAACGCATCGGTGGCAAGTACGCACTCGTTACCATGTGTATCGGTGGCGGCCAGGGTATTGCGGTCATCTTCGAACGCGCCTGATCATTGTCGTGAATCAGCCAAAACCCGCCGGAGAAATCCGGCGGGTTTTTTATTTGCACCATCTTGAAAAATCATTGCACCTTGGCGGTGCGCCAATGGTTACATGGAACCTGCTGAACCGTCTTCGAGAGCTTCCTCAGCGACGAGTGGACAAATGAACTTCTATAACGAGATGTATGACGCCAACGGTGGCGTCCGTGCGCATTACAAGGGATACGAAGACTGGCTCAAGGCGACGCCACCCGAGCGCATCGAGCGCAAGCGGGCCGAGGCCGATCTGGCCTTTCACCGGGTCGGCATCACCTTCGCCGTGTATGGCGAGGAAGCGGGCAAGGAGCGGCTGATTCCGTTCGACATCATTCCGCGCGTCATTCCTTCCGCCGAATGGAAATCCCTGCGTTCCGGGCTGCGTCAGCGCGTCAAGGCGCTCAACATGTTCCTGCACGACGTCTATCACGATCAGGAAATTCTCAAGGCGGGCAAGATTCCGGCCGAGCAGGTGTTGAATAACGCCCAGTTCCGTCCGGAAATGATGGGCGTCGATCTGCCGGGCAACATCTACGCGCACATCGCCGGCGTCGATATCGTCCGCGCCGGCGAGGGCGAGTTCTACGTCCTCGAAGACAACCTGCGCGTGCCGTCCGGTGTGTCGTACATGCTCGAAGACCGCAAGATGATGATGCGCCTCTTCCCCGAACTGTTCGCCAAGCACAAGGTCGCGCCGGTCCAGCACTATCCGGACATGCTGCTCGAAAAGCTGCGCGCCGTGGCGCCGAAGGGGGTGTCGAACCCGACCGTCGTCGTGCTGACCCCTGGCGCCTACAACAGCGCCTATTTCGAACATACCTTCCTGGCCCAGCAGATGGGCGTCGAACTGGTTGAAGGCCGCGATCTCTTCGTCAAGGACGAGGTGGTCTACATGCGCACGACGCAGGGGCCGCGCCGGGTCGATGTCATCTACCGCCGCCTCGACGACGATTACATGGATCCGCTGGCCTTCCGCGCCGATTCATCGCTCGGCGTGCCGGGCATCCTGAAGGCTTATCAAGCCGGCAACGTCACCTTGTCCAACGCCATCGGTACCGGTGTGGCCGACGACAAGTCGATCTACCCCTACGTCCCGGACATGATCCGTTTCTATCTCGGCGAGGAGCCGACACTGAACAACGTGCCGACCTACATGTGCCGCAAGCCAGACGATCTCAAGTACGTGCTCGATCATCTGGCCGAGCTAGTCGTCAAGGAGGTTCACGGTGCCGGCGGCTACGGCATGCTGGTCGGCCCGGCGTCGACCACGGAGCAGATCGAACATTTCCGCCAGTTGCTGATCGCCAAGCCCGACGGCTACATCGCCCAGCCGACGCTGGCGCTGTCCAACTGCCCGACCTTTGTCGAGGAGGGCATCGCGCCGCGTCACCTCGATCTGCGCCCCTTTGTGCTGTCCTCGGGCGACTGCGTGGATATGGTGCCGGGGGGCCTGACCCGCGTTGCGCTGACCAAGGGCTCGCTCGTCGTCAATTCGTCGCAGGGCGGCGGCACCAAAGATACCTGGGTTCTGGAGGATTAAGTCATGCTGAGTCGAACTGCCGATCACCTGTTCTGGATGTCGCGCTACATCGAGCGGGCCGAAAACCTCGCCCGCCTGCTCGATGTCACCTGGCAAATGTCGATGGTCCCGCAAGCGCTGGATACGGTTAATCAAAGCTGGGCCGCCATCATTGCCTTGAACAGCCTGGAAGAGGCTTATGCCAAGAAGTATTCCACGGTCAACGGGGAAAATGTCCTGAAATTCATGGTCAGCGACCCGGACCAATTTCTCGTCGATTCACAGCTGCCTGCGCATGGCGCGGGAAAATGCCCATGCCGTGCGTGGCACGCTGACCACGGAAATGTGGGAAACGCTCAACGCGACCTGGCTGGAGGCCCGCGAAAAGACTTTCGATCAGCTGTTCAATGCCGGCATTGGCGATTACTTCGAGTGGGTCAAGATGCGTTCCTCGCTGTCGCGCGGCACGACGCTGGGCACCTTGCTGCAGGACGAGGCTTACCACTTCATCCGCCTCGGCACCCTGCTCGAGCGGGCGGACAATACGGCGCGCATCCTCGACGTCAAATACCATGTGTTGCGCCCGCACGACGACGAAGGGGCGACCGATTTCTACGAATGGGGCGCGCTGCTCCGTTCGGTGTCGGCTTTCGAGGTCTATCGCAAGGTTTACCGCGACGTGATCACGCCGGAGCGGGTGGCCGAACTACTCATCTTCAACAAGGACATGCCGCGCTCGCTGCAGTTCTGTCTGAACAGCGTGTCAAAGAATCTCGACCTGATTGCCAACAGCAATTCCGGCGAAACCCAACGTCAGGCCGGGATGCTGAACTCGCAACTGCGCTACGGGCGCATCGAGGATATCCTCGAACATGGCCTGCACGCCTGGCTTAGCGATTTCATGGATCGCATTTATTTGCTCGGCAACGGCATCAGCAAGGATTTCCTGGTGCCGATGGAAGAGGCGGCCTGACGGCTGCATCTAGTCGAAAATTGTCAGCTGCCAGCTTCGGCGCCGGATCATTCCGGCGCCGAAGTGCTTTTGGGGGGGGCTGCTTTCAGGCGTGTTGCCGGCGCCAGCTGGCCAGCGCCCGAAGCGCGTCGTCCAGTGTCGTAATCAGCTCGGCATCGCCGGTCTTGCCGATGCGTGTGACGCCGCAGCCACCGGCCCATAGCGCCGCGTTTTCCGGCAGGACCTGGCGCAGTTGTTGGAGCAGGCCGGGAATCTGCCGCGGCGGGAAAGCCAGCGAGAAGGAGAGGGCGACGATGTCGGCCTGATGGGCCTCGGCGGCACGGCCGATTTCGAGCAGCGGCATTTGCGTGCCGAGCGGAATGCACTCGGCTCCTTCCAGCGCGAACAGGGCTTCGACCATCAGCAGGCCGAGGACATGCTGCTCCTCGGGCACGCTGGTGAGCAGCACGCGCGGGCCGCGCGGGCCGCCGGGCAGGGTGGCGATGGCCTGGCGCAACAGGCGCTTGGTCAGCTCGGTATAGAGATGCTCCTCGAAAACCTCGAAGCTGCCGTCTTCCCATTTTTCACCGACTTGCTGCGTCAATGGTGCGACCGTGTCCTGGACAAAACGCTGCAAACCTTGCCGGGCCAGACGCTGCTGCATGGCCTGTTGATAGGCGGCGGCATCGTGCTGTTTGATCAGGGTAAGCAGTTCGCCCAATTCGCCATCGCCTGCAGAAACATCCGTCGTCAGCTGCTTTGACCGACGCGAGGTCAGGGCGCCCAGTTCCTCCGCGGGCGTGGCGATCAGCTTGCCGGGCCGATGCCCGAGGTCCATCAGGCGTTTTATCTGGCGCAGACGATCTACCTGCTCGGCCGGATAGCAGCGTTCCCCGTTGTTGTCGCGGCTCGGCACGGGAAAGCCGTAGCGGCGTTCCCACATGCGCAGGACGTCCTTGGAGAGCCCGGTGTCGCGCTCGACGGCTGCAATATTGAAAGTAGCGGTATTCATATTGTCCTGAACAAATGTTAGACAAATTGTTGACAAGCCCATCTTTGGTGGCTATCTTACGAACAAAGTTGCAGTTTGTCTAGGACAAAACAAGTAAGGAGTTGGACGTGTCTTCACCATCAAACAGGGCATCAAGAAAACGGATTGCAGTGGTTGGCGCCGGTATTTCCGGGCTGGCCAGTGCCTGGCTGCTGAGCGGCGAGCACGAGGTGACGCTGTTCGAAGCCGGCGCCTATCTGGGCGGCCATACCAACACCGTGGACGTGACGCTGGAAGGCAGTACGCATCCGGTTGATACGGGATTCCTGGTTTTCAACGACAAGACCTATCCCAATCTGATCGCGATGTTTGCCTTGCTCGGTGTGGACAGCGTCGAAACCGAAATGTCTTTCGCGGTCAGTCTCGAGAACCCCGATCTGGAATGGGCTGGCAGCAATCTGGCGACGGTTTTCGGGCAAAAGCGCAATCTGTTCCGCCCGCAGTTCTGGTCAATGTTGAGCGACATCCTGCGCTTCAACCGGGAAAGCACGGCGTGGCTGGGAGAGTATCCGGAGAGCGAAGCCAGCCTGCAGGAATTCCTCGACGATGGCCGTTATTCGCGCGCTTTTGCCGACTGGTATTTGCTGCCCATGGCGGCCGCCATCTGGTCCTGTCCGACCGGGCAGATGCGCGCCATGCCGCTCGCCACGTTCATTCGCTTCTGCCAGAACCATGGCCTGCTGCAGGTTTTCGACCGGCCGATGTGGCGGACGGTACTCGGCGGCGGACGCGCTTATGTGCGCAAGATCGCCGATCGCTTGAGCGCCAACGGGGCCGAAATCCGCCTGGCTTGCCCGGTCAGCGCGGTGACTCGCGAAGGTGAAAGGCTCAAGGTGACGCATGCTGCCGGCAGCGACCATTTCGATCAGGTCGTCATGGCCTGCCACAGCGACCAGGCCCGGACCATCCTCGGCTTTACGGCGACCGACGGCCAGCGCGAGGTGCTGTCGGCGATTCGCTACCAACCCAACCGGGCAATCTTGCACACCGACCGCAACTTGCTGCCGCGCGACGAGAAGCTGTGGTCGGCATGGAATTACTTTGCCGGTAGCGGCGAACCCGGAGAGCAGCCGGTCGGTGTTTCCTACCTGATCAACAAGCTCCAGCCGCTGCCCTTCGAGACGCCGGTTGTCGTGACGCTGAACCCGGCACGCGAACCCGACCCGACCAAGGTGCTGGCCGAATTCGATTACGCCCACCCGATTTTCGACGCCCCGGCCATCGCCGCCCAGCAGCGGCTGGCCGAGGTCCAGGGAGAAAACGGCATCTGGCTGGCCGGCGCCTGGGGCAGCTATGGTTTCCACGAAGATGGCCTGAAATCGGCGCTGCGCGTCGTCAATGGCCTCGGGGTCATGGCGCCGTGGCAAGTTGATGCGGCCGTCGTCAAGCCCGAGCTGGAAACGGTCTGAGCCGACCATGAACCGCCCGCACCTCTTCCTCGGCCATGTCATGCACCGGCGCCTGCGCCCGGCGGTCAATGCCTTCGTCTATCCGGTGTTCTACGTCCAGTTGCCGGTGCGCGATCTGGCATTGGCAAATTGCCCGATTTTTTCGGTTGACCGTAGCAATCTGCTGAGTTTTCGCCAGAAAGACCACGGGCCGCGCGACGGCAGCCCGTTGTTGCCGTGGATACAGGCGCAGTTGCGCGAGCACGGCCTGCCCGATGATGGCGAGATCACGCTGCAATGCTTTCCGCGTGTCTTCGGCTTCGTCTTCAATCCGGTCAGCTTCTGGTTTTGCCGAAATGTCGAAGGTGCATTGATCGCCGTGCTGGCCGAGGTCAACAACACCTTCGGTGGCCATCACCGCTACCTGCTGCACAACGCCGACGGCTCGCCCCTGCGCCATGGCCAGGAACTGCTCGCCGCCAAGGAGTTCCACGTCTCGCCCTTCAACGAAATCGAAGGTGGTTACCGCTTCCGTTTCCACCTCGACCGTCCGGTGCCGCTGGCCCGCATCGACTACGACGACGCCGATGGCGAACTGCTGCTCACTTCCATCTCGGGCAAACCGCGCGCCTGGTCCGCGGCAGCCCTGCTCGGCGCCTTCCTGAAAATGCCTTTCCTCACCGCCGGTGTGATGTTCCGCATCCACTGGCAAGCCTTGAAACTGTGGCTCAAAGGGGTGCCGTTCCGCGGCGCCCACGTCCCCCAACCTCTCCGGGAGCAAACAAAATGAACAACACGATGACGCTGCGTGGCGGTGAAAGCCTGGCCCGTGACACCCGACTGGTCTTCGAACTGCTCGAAAAAGTGCAGGGCGGCCTGCTTGAAATCCGTTTGCCGAATGGCACCAGCGCGCTGTTCGGCGATGGCGACCACGGCGTCACCATGCAGGTGCGCGACGAGGCTATGTTCGGCCAGGTGCTGGCCAAGGGCGACATCGGCCTGGCCGAAGCCTATCTCGACGGCCAGTGGGATTCGCCCGATATCACCGGCCTGCTCAAGCTGCTGGCGGCCAATCGCGAACAACTCAAACGCGCCGTCTATGGCTCGTGGGGCAGCCTGCTCGCCGCTCGTGTCCGCCACTGGCTGAACAGCAACAGCCGCAGCGGCAGCAAGCGCAACATCATGGCCCACTACGACCTCGGCAACGATTTCTACAAGCTGTGGCTCGACCCGAGCATGAGCTATTCGGCGGCAATCTATCGCGAAGCCGACGACGGCTCGCTGGAGACGGCGCAGCACGCCAAATACCGCCGCATCCTCAACTGCCTCAAGGCAGCCCCCGGCCAGAACGTGCTCGAAATCGGCTGCGGCTGGGGCGGCTTTGCCGAACTCGCCGTTCAGGATGGCTTGCAAACCACCGGCCTGACCCTGTCGCCGGCCCAGCTGGAATGGGCGCAGAAACGCGTGCCGAGCGCCGATCTGCGCCTGCAGGATTACCGCGATCTCGACGAGCAGTTTGACCACGTCGTGTCCATCGAAATGTTCGAAGCCGTCGGCGAACGCTGGTGGCCGACCTATTTCAAGACCGTCGCCAAGGCGCTCAAGACCGAGGGCAGGGCTGTTATCCAGAGCATCACCATCCGCGACGACATCTTCCCGGAATACCGGCGCAGCACCGATTTCATCCAGCAATACATCTTCCCCGGCGGCATGCTGCCCTCGCGCGCCGCCTTCCGCGCGGCTGCCGCCAAACAGGGCCTCATCGTCCGCAACGAATACGCCTTCGGGCAGGACTACGCGAAGACGCTGGCCGAATGGCGCCACGCCTTCGATGCCAACTGGCCGGAAATCCAGAAGCTCGGTTTCGACGAGCCCTTCCGCAGCCTCTGGCGCCTTTACCTTTGCTACTGCGAGGCCGGCTTCCTGGCCGGGAATATCGATGTCGTCCAGTTTGAACTCGCGCATCGTTGATCTGGTTGCACCGGGGGCTCGCACTGGCGAATCCCACGGTCAACTGGAAAAAACGGCCAAAAATGAAATGCCCTCGGGCCGTCGTCGGCTGTTGCTGGCGCTCGCCGCCGCGCCGTTCGCCGCCTTCGCCAACACCGACCCGACGGCCGGCCTCAAGCGCTGGGGCAACGGCGAATTTCGGCGCTTCGGTTTTCTCGTTTATGAAGCGACGCTATGGGCCGGCGATGATCCGCAACGGCCGCCATTGGCCTTGCGTCTCGACTACAAGCGGACGATTGCCGGGGCAGCTATTGCCGAGGCCAGCGTCAAGGAAATGCGGGGCCTGGGGGCGGATGAGGCCTCCCTCCTGCGCTGGGGGGAACGGATGACGCGGCTCTTCCCGGACGTCAAGGCGGGGGATTTCATTGTTGGCGAATACGCGCCTTCGGTGGCACGGTTTTACTTCAATGGGCGTTTGCTTGGGGAGGTTGCCGATGGCGATTTTGCGCGGGCGTTTTTTGGCATTTGGCTGGATGCGAAGACGAGTGCGCCCGGGTTGCGGGCGGCGCTTTTGAGGCGTTCGTGATGGTTGCCGGTTCTTGCCTGCTGCTGGCGATTTCCCGTTTTTGGGCTTGGGGTTCCGCCTTGCTGGCGGGCGTACTTTCTTTTGCTTCGCCAAAAGAAAGTAGCCAAAGAAAAGGCGACCCCAAGGTCGGCGCCCCTTCGGACTCGGGCTACGCCCTCAAACAGTCCTCGCCGAAGGCCCCCGGCCCGCCTGCGTTGCTCAGCGCCTCTCATGGGGGCCCGAAAGGCGTCCACGGGCAACCGGTTTGCCGAAAAAATCGATTCCTACGGTCAACCGGGAAAAACGGCCAAAAATGAAATCAGCTGGTCGTTCGTGGACGCCTCGCTCCTCCCCCTGACAAGGGGGAGGCCGGGAGGGGGTTGGTTTCCGGGCCCCTTGGAAGGTGCCGAGCAACGCAGGGTCTGGCGGATAAAGGGCGAGGACTGTCTGAGGGCGAAGCCCGAGTTCCGCAGCCCCCGCCAGCCCCGAGTAGCGCAGGGAACCGGCGCAGCCGGCACCGCCCCAGGGTCGCCTTTTCTTTGCTTACTTTCTTTTGGCGAAGCAAAAGAAAGTGAGACGCCCCGCAAGGGCGGAACCTCCTGCCAATACGGAACCCCAAGCCAATCGAAGCCGCAGGCATCGGCCAGCCAGCCATGACCACCAGCCGCATCCTCTCCTATGGCCTGCTCGGCCTCCCCCTGGCCTTCGCCGCCTTGCCGATCTACGTCCACGTCCCCCGTTACTACGCCGAAACCGCCGGCATGGAACTGGCCTTGCTCGGTTTCATCCTGCTCGGCGCCCGCCTGCTCGACGCCGGCATCGACCCCTGGCTCGGCTGGCTGGCCGACCGTGTTTCCCGGCCGCGCATGGTGGCGCTCGCCTTGTTGCCGTTTGCCATCGGCTTCGTCGCGCTGCTCAACCCGCCGGCCGAGCACGCCGCACTCTGGCTGCTCGGCTCGCTGGCCCTGACCTACCTGGGCTTCTCGGCCGCCAGCGTGGCGTATCAGGCCTGGGGGGCGGATATCGGCGAGGAATCGGTCGTGAGAACCCGATTGACCGCCGCACGAGAAGGCTTCGGCCTGCTCGGCGTCGTCCTCGCCGCGGCCTTGCCGGCGGTGCTGGCGGCCAGCCTGAGCGATGGCATCGCGCGCCTGAGCTGGATACTGCCGCCGCTGCTGCTGATCGCTGCGCTCACGACCTTCAGCCGCGTCGGATTCGAACTCCCTCCCCTTCAAGGGGAGGGCCGGGGTGGGGATGGGTTAAATCGCGGCCGACCCGAAACCCATCCCCCTCCCAACCTCCCCCTTGAAGGGGGAGGGGCGCACAAACCCTTGGTTCCAAGCCTGCGCCGCGTCTTTGCCGATCAAGCCTTCCGCCGCCTGCTTATCGTCTTCGTCGCCAACGGCATCGCCGCCGCATTACCGGCCACACTTTTCCTCTTCTTCGTCGCCGACGTCCTGCAAGCCGAGTCGGCCAGCGGCCCGCTGCTCGCCCTCTACTTCATCGCCGGTGCCGCCTCGTTGCCGCTCTGGGTCATGCTCTCGGCGCGGCGCGGGCGGGTCTTCGCCTGGCTGTTGGCGATGGGCGTTTCGATTGTCGCCTTCGCCGGCGCCAGCCTGCTTGGTTCTGGCGACGTCTGGGCCTTCGCCATCATCTGCATCGCTTCCGGGCTGGCGCTCGGTGCCGATCTCGCGCTGCCCGCCGCCATTGCGGCCGATCTCGGCGAACGTCAGGGGCAGGCCGGGGCCTGTTTCGGTGTCTGGAATCTTGTTGCCAAGCTCAACCTGGCGCTCGCCGCCGGGCTTTCACTACCCCTGCTCGGTGCGCTCGGCTATGTGCCGGGCGGTAGCGCCGGGTTGCCTGCCCTGACCTTTGCCTACGCGTTGTTGCCGCTCGCCTTCAAGGCGCTGGCCGGCGCGCTGCTCTGGCGCTGGCGCCACTCTCTGGAGATCTGACCATGAAATTCTTGCTCGCTGCTGCCTTTACCCTCGGCCTCGCTGGCTGTGCCTCGACCGGTGTCGAACAATACCGGGCCGAACAGCCGGCGCTTGATCTCAAGACTTATCTGAACGGCACCCTCGACGCCTGGGGTATTTTCCAGGGCCGGGGTGGCGAGGTGCAAAAACGCTTCCAGGTCGTCATCGATGCAAAGTGGACGGGCGACACCGGCGTTCTCGACGAGAATTTCAAGTGGTCGGACGGCACGACCTCACGCCGCGTGTGGACGCTGACCAAACAGGCCGATGGCACTTTCCGCGGCCGGGCCGACGACGTCGTCGGCGAGGCGATCGGCGAAGTGTCCGGCAATGCCCTGCGCTGGCGTTACGTGCTGGCGCTGCCGGTCGACGGCAAGGTCTACAACGTCGATTTCGACGACTGGATGTTCCTGATGGACGACAAGGTCATGATGAACCGCTCCTACATGTCGAAATGGGGCTTCAACTTGGGCGAAGTGACGCTGACCTTCGTCAAACGCTAGGGGCGGCGCCCATGTGCTCCAACCCGAAAATCATTGACTGGAAGGGCAAGCGCGTCTGGCTGGTCGGCGCCTCGAGCGGCATCGGCGCTGCCATTGCCCACGAACTGGCCGGGCGCGGCGCCCGGGTGGCTCTGTCGGCGCGCAGTGCTGATAAGCTTCTGGCACTGGGTATCGCGGATGCCTTGCTGCTGCCCTGTGATGCGACTGATGTCACCAGCCTCGCGGACGCCCGGCAATCAATTCTGGAAATGTGGGGCGGCATCGATCTCGTTGTCTATCTGGCCGGCGATTACGTCCCGATGCGCGCCGACAACTTCGATCTGGCCGTCGCCGAGCAGGTCGTCACCGTCAATTTCAACGCCGCCATGCGCCTTGCCGCCACCGTCCTGGCCGACCTCAAACCAGGCGGCGGCATCGCCTTCGTCGCCAGCGTCGCCGGTTATCGCGGCCTGCCCAAAGCGCTGGCCTACGGGCCGGGCAAGGCGGCGCTCATTCATTTCGCCGAAGTGCTGCACCTCGATCTGGCGCCCAAGGGCATCGGCGTCTGGGTGATCAACCCGGGCTTCGTTTCAACCCAACTGACCGCCAAGAACGATTTCACCATGCCGGCCCTGCTGACGCCGGAACAGGCGGCGATTGCTACGGTCGACGGCTTTAAATCGGCCAATTTCGAAATCCATTTTCCCAAGCGCTTTACCCGCCTCATGAAGCTCTTCGCGCTGCTCCCCTACCGCTGGTATTTTCCGCTCATTCGCCGCTTCACCGGAGGCTGACATGACCCTCGACGAACTGATCGTCTTCTACAACGAATTCGCCCCGGCCAGCGTCGCCCGCTTTCCGGAGTTCTATGCCGAGAACGCCTATTTCAAGGATCCGTTCAACGAAGTACGTGGCATCCCGGCCATCCAGCGCATCTTCACCCACATGTTCGGACAGGTTGCCGAGCCACGTTTTGTCGTCACCGAAAAGGTCGCTGACGAGAACGGCGCGATGCTGGTCTGGGAGTTCTATTACCGCGTCAAGCTGTGGGGCAGGGGCGAGGCGCAGCTCATGCGCGGTGTCTCGCACCTCAAATTCGACGCCGACGGCAAGGTTTGCTACCACCGCGACTACTGGGATGCGGCCGAGGAGTTGTACATGAAACTGCCGGCCATCGGCACGTTGATGCGCGGCTTGCGG
>PHCH01000073.1 GCA_002840785.1 Betaproteobacteria bacterium HGW-Betaproteobacteria-4
CCCGAAATCAGCATTTCGCCTGACCGAACAATTTCAGGAATTCCCGCAATGAGCGATCCGCAAAGCCTCAAGAACATGGGGCTGAAAGCCACTTTTCCCCGACTGAAAATTCTTGAGCTGTTCGAAACGAGTACCTTGCGTCACATGACGGCGGAAGACGTCTACAAGATGCTGATCGCCGAAAACATGGACATCGGGCTGGCCACCGTTTACCGCGTGCTCACCCAGTTCGAGCAGGCCGGCCTGCTCGAGCGCCATTTCTTCGAGTCCGGCAAGGCCGTCTTCGAAATCAACCACGGCAAGCATCACGACCATCTGGTCTGCATCAACTGCGGCCGCGTCGAGGAGTTCTACGATCCGGAAATCGAAAAGCGCCAGAACGCCATTGCCACTGAGCGCGGCTTCGCCATCCAGGACCATGCACTTTACCTGTACGCCCAATGCACCAAGGCCGAGTGCCCGCATCGCGACCATCCGGACGCCAAGTCCTGACTTTCTGATTTTCCCCGATGACTGATATCGCCCTGGCGCCAGGCGCCTGGCTGTCCTCGGCCGGCGCCACCTTTTTGCTGATCGCCCTGGCCGAAATCGGCGACAAAAGTCAGCTCGTCTGCATGACGCTCGCCGCCCGCCATCGCGGATTGCCGGTTGTTCTCGGCGCCGTCGCCGCCTTTGCTTTCCTCAACCTGCTCGCCGTACTGTTCGGCGCGGCAATTGCCGCCTGGTTGCCGGAATGGGTCGTTACGGCAGCCGTTGCCGCGCTGTTCGGCTTCTTTGGCATCAGCGCCCTGCGCTTTGAGGAAGAGAACGACGATGAGGGCATCGCCGAAAAACCCGGCCACGGCATCTTCGCAACCACTTTCCTGATGATCTTTCTCGCCGAATTCGGTGACAAGACCCAGATCGCCGTCGCCGGCCTGGGCAGCACTGCCGACGCCATGGCCACTTGGGTCGGCGCCACGCTGGCCCTGGCCTGCACCTCGATACTCGGCGTTGTCGCCGGCCGGCGCTGGCTCAATCGCCTGCCGTTGCACTGGATTCACCGGATCAGCGGGGTATTTTTCCTGTTGCTGGCGCTGCTCGCCGTCTTGCGCCTGCTCGGCTTCATTTGATTTTGGCCCTTTTTTCCGGTTGACCGTAGCAACCGAAAAAAAACGGCTTCACGCAGGCAAACGGAGCAATTCGCGAGCGTGCTGCAGGGTGATGGCGGAAATTTCGACGCCACCGAGCATGCGGGCGATTTCCTGGACCCGACCGGCATCGTCGAGCGGCTGGATAGCGCTCAGCGTGACGCCATCGCGCGTTGCCTTGCTGACCTGCCACTGCCAGTTGGCCTGGGCGGCAACTTGCGGCAGGTGGGTGACGCACAGGACCTGGCGTTCGCTGCCCAGTTCGCACAACAGGCGACCGACGATTTCGGCGACGCCGCCGCCGATGCCGACATCGACCTCGTCGAAAATCAAGGTCGGGACGCTGGCTGAGCGCGAAGTGAGTACTTGTATCGCCAGGCTGATGCGCGACAACTCGCCACCCGAGGCGACCTTGGCCAGTGGCTTGGCTTCGTTGCCGGCCAGGCCGCCGATACGGAATTCGATCTGCTCGAGGCCATAAACTGCGCCATCGGTAACCGGCACCAGGGCGACTTCGAAACGGCCGGAGGACAGCGCCAGTTGGCGCATGATTTCGCTGACTGCCTTGCCCATCTCGGTTGCTGCTTTCTTGCGGCCAGTCGAAAGCTTTTCGGCCTGGGCCAGATAATCCTTGCGGGCGGCGGCGACCTTCGTTTCGAGCGCGGCCAGATCGGCCGATTCGTCGAGTTCGGCCAGGCGCTGCCGCCAGCCGGCGAGCAAGCCCGGCAATTCGGCGGGCTGGACACGATATTTGCGGGAATGGCTCATCACCGCATCCATCCGGCGCTCAACCTGGGCCAGACGGGTCGGATCGAGATCGGCCCGGTCGGCGTAGCGGCGCAACGTCGATACGGCATCGGACAATTCGGCCTGCACCGAGCCGATCAGCGCGGCGACTTCGGCCAGTTCCGGATCGTATTCGGCGAGATTGCCGAGCCGCGTGGCAACGCCATCGATCTGGCGTTCGCAGGCAGCGTCGTCGTCGGAAAGGACAGCCAGCGCATACTGCGCGCCTTCGATCAGGCTGGCTGCGTGGCCGAGACGGCGATGTTCGACATCGAGCGTCGCCCATTCGTCGTCGCCAAAGGCCAGGGCGTCGAGTTCTCCGATCTGCCATTGCAACTGCTCGCGTTCGCGCTGCAGCATGTCGGCACCGTCGCTGGCGGTGCGCAGCATTTGCTCGGCATCGCGCCAGATTTTCCAGGCCGCGCCGACTTCGCGCGCCAGCCCGCTCAGGCCGGCGTGGCTGTCGAGCAGCGTGCGCTGGGCTTCGGCGCGCAGCAGCGACTGGTGGGCGTGCTGGCCGTGGATATCGACCAGCCATTCGCCGACTTCACGCATTTGCTGAACGGTAGCCGGCGAACCGTTGATGTAGGCGCGCGAACGGCCGCCGGCATCGACGACGCGACGGAGCAGCAGTTCGTCGTCACCATCGAGATCGTTGGCGCGCAGCCACTCGCCGACTTGCGGCTGGGCGGTGATATCGAAAGTGGCGGCGACTTCGGCCTTTTCACAGCCGGAACGGACGACACCGGCATCGGCCCGTTCGCCGAGGGCCAGCGCCAGGGCGTCGATCAAAATGGATTTGCCAGCCCCGGTTTCGCCGGTCAACGCGCCAAAACCGGCCAAAAACGAGAGTTCCAGCCGGTCGACAATGACAAAGTCGCGGATTGTCAGGTGACGCAGCATCAAGTTCCCTTCGGCCGCTCGCTCCACTGCAGCTTCTGGCGCAGCATGGCGAAATAGCTGTAGCCCGGCGGATGCAGGAAGGTGATGGCGTGTTCCGAGCGGCGCAAGCGCACGCAGTCGCCACGCTGCAGATCGAGCGTCACCTGGCCGTCGAAGTGCACACGCGCGTCGTCGGCATTGGCAATGCGCAGCTCGATGTCGGCGCTGTCGTTGACGATGATCGGCCGATTGGTCAGGGCATGCGGGCAGAGCGGGACGAGGGCGATGCCGGCCGTCGTCGGGTGCAGGATCGGCCCGCCAGCCGACATCGAATAGGCCGTCGATCCGGTCGGCGTGGCGACGATCAGGCCGTCGGAGCGCAGGTTGTAGATGAATTCGCCGTCGATGAACAGCTCGAATTCGATCATCCGGCCGATAGCGCCCTTGTCGACGACGACATCGTTGAGCGCCAGGTTTTCGGCGATTTCCTTGCCGTCGCGCGTGATTTCGGCGGCGAGCAGCATCCGGTTTTCCTGGGCGAAGCGGCCGTCGAGCAGATCGTCCATGCAGGTCAGCAGGTCGTCGCGGGCGATATCGGTCATGAAACCGAGGCGCCCCTGATTGACGCCGACCAGCGGCACGCAATAACGGGCCAGGCGACGCGCCGCGTTGAGCATGGTGCCGTCGCCACCGAGCACGATGGCGAGGTCGGCATGGGCGCCGATGTCGTTGAAGCCGCAGGTTACCCAGCGCGACAGATCGACCTTCTTGCCAATGTGTTCGGAGGTTTCGCGCTCGATGAAAACCGAGACGCCGCGCTCGTAAAGGTATTCGGCCAGACCACGCAGGGATTCGGCAATTTCCATGCTGTGGTATTTGCCGACCAGGGCGATGGTCCGGGGATTGCGGAGGGAAGCGAAGCTTCTGTTCATGGGGTCGAATTCTTGCATAAAAAAGCTGTTGCGGTGCTGACCGCAGATTTTTGTACAATCCGCCCATGCTTGATGATCGCGCGCGCACCCTGCTCAAAACCCTGGTCGAACACTACATTGCCGACGGGCAACCGGTCGGCTCGCGTGCGCTATCGAAGTATTCCGGCCTCGACCTGTCGCCGGCGACGATCCGCAACGTCATGGCCGACCTAGAGGAGGCCGGCTTCGTGGCCAGCCCGCACACCTCGGCCGGACGCATTCCGACAGCCCGCGGCTACCGGCTGTTCGTCGACCGCCTGCTCACCGTGCAGCCGCTCGAAGCCCGGCAGATGGGCGAGATGAAGGAATCGCTGCACGGCTTGCCGAACAGCCAGATCATCTCGAGCGCCTCGCAACTGCTTTCCAGCCTGTCAAATTTCGCCGGCGTCGTCATCGCCCCGCGGCGCCAGGCCAGCCGCATCCGCCAGATCGAATTCCTGAGCCTGTCGGAAAAGCGCATCCTGCTCATCATCGTCACCACCGACGGCGACGTGCAGAACCGCATCGTCAGCAGCGACAAGGCGTACTCGCCGTCCGAACTGGTCAGCGCCGGCAATTACCTGACACAAAATTTCGCCGGCCTCGATTTCGAGCAGATTCGCCAACGCCTGGCCAGTGAAATCCAGCAGTTGCGCGAAGATATCAAGCCGCTCATGGCCCTGGCGCTCGACGCCGGCGATGCGGCGATGGCTGAAAATTCCGCCCCCTACGTCATCTCCGGCGAACGCAACCTGCTCGATGTCGAGGAACTGTCGTCGAACATGAAGCGCCTGCGCGAACTGTTCGATCTCTTCGAGCAACGTTCCAGCCTGGTCCGCCTGCTCGACATTTCCAACCGTGCCGAGGGCGTGCAGATTTTCATCGGAGGCGAATCGGGCATCGCCCCGCTCGACGAATGCAGCGTCATCGCCGCGCCCTACAGCGTCGATGGCCGCATCGTCGGTTCGGTCGGCGTCATCGGCCCGACCCGCATGGCCTACGAACGCGTCATCCCCATCGTCGACATCACCGCCCGCCTGCTTTCCAGCGCCCTTTCCTACAAGTCGGACAACTAATGCCCCGTTTCCTCCCCGAGCCGCCGCACCGTCATGGCAACGCGGCCAGCACCGCTGTCGTCCTCGTCAATCTCGGCACGCCGGATGCGCCGACCGCGCCGGCCCTCAAACGCTACCTCAAGCAGTTTTTGTCCGACCCGCGCGTTGTCGAAATCCCCAAACCGCTGTGGTGGCTGATCCTCAACGGCATCATCCTCAACACCCGACCGAAGAAATCGGCCGCCAAGTACGCCACGGTCTGGATGCCGGAAGGCTCGCCGCTGCGCGTCCACACCGAGCGCCAGGCCAAGCTGCTCAAGGGTCTGATCGGCCAGCGCGGCCATCACGTCACCGTCACTTGGGCCATGCGCTACGGCGCGCCATCGCTGCCCGACGTGCTGAGTCACCTCAAGGCCGAAGGCGCCAGCCGCATCCTTGTGGTGCCGATGTATCCGCAATACGCGGCGAGCACGACGGCCACCGTCGTCGACGACGCCTGCCAGTGGCTGACCAAAATCCGCAACCAGCCGGAAATGCGCTTCACGCGCAATTTCCACGACCACGACGGTTATCTCGCCGCGCTCGAAAAAACCGTGCGCAAACATTGGCAGACGAACGGTGCGCTGGGCGACAACGACCGCCTGCTCATCAGCTTCCACGGCCTGCCCAAGCGCAGCCTGACCCTCGGCGACCCGTATTTCTGCGAATGTCACAAGACCGGCCGCCTGCTCGCCGAGCGCCTGAACCTCAAGCCCGAGCAATTCCAGATCTGCTTCCAGTCACGCTTCGGCAAAGCCGAGTGGCTGCAGCCTTACACCGCGCCGACGCTTGCAGAGTGGGGCAAGCAAGGCGTACGGCGAGTGGACGTCATTTGCCCCGGTTTCGTCGCCGACTGCCTCGAAACGCTCGAAGAAATCGCCCAGGAAGGCCGCGCCGATTTTCTCAAGGCCGGCGGCAAGGAATACCACTACATCCCGGCGCTCAACGAAGACGACGCGTGGATCAAGGCCCTGGCCGACATCGTCGAAAACCATCTGGCCGGCTGGCCAACGAAAGCCGCCATCGACCCGCAGGCGCTCGAAACCAGTGCCCGGCAAGCCATCAAATTCGGCGCCCGCTCTTGAAATCCGGGACCGGGCACCCATATCAGAAAAACATGATATTTGGAGCGCCCGATGCCTGAAGATAGCCTGCACGTCGTCTGTCCGCACTGTTCCACGGTCAACCGGATTTTTGGCCAAAAATTGAAAGATTCGCCGAACTGCGGCCAGTGCAAACAGCCGCTGTTCACTGGCGAACCCGCCGAACTGACCGCCGCCAACTTCGACCGCCACATCTCGCGCAACGACCTGCCCGTCGTCGTCGACTTCTGGGCGCCATGGTGCGGGCCCTGCCGGCAAATGGCCCCGAATTTCCATCAGGCCGCCATCGACCTCGAACCCTACGCCCGCCTGGTCAAGGTCGATACCGAAGCCGAACAGCAACTGGCCGCCCGCTTCAATATCCGCAGTATTCCCACCCTGGCCGTCTTTAAAAATGGTCGCGAAATCGCCCGCCAGAGCGGCGCGCTCGACCTCGGCTCGCTGAAACGCTGGATACAACCGCATCTCTACAAGCCTTAACTTCTGCCCCTGGCCGCCGTTAATGATGCATTCCAATGCATTCGACGGAGGCCCCCGTGAAAATTGCCAGCAGCAGCCTGCAAATGGCCTCGTCGCATGCCAGCGTCGAGCGCCATGAAGTCCGTGAATCGCTGAAAATGTGGGTCGGGCCGCAGCGCCCGCAGTTTGCCGGTGAAGAGTCGCGCCCCCGCCCGGCGCGCACCGACAACGTCAGCCTGTCCGATGCCGGCAAGGCGGCCAGCCAAGCCAGCGCCAGTGAAGCCGCCGAGGACGAGCTCGATGCCGATCCGCGGTTGCGTTTCATTCGCTCCATGCTCGAACTGCTGACCGGACACCGGATCCGCATTTTCGATGCCGGCGAACTCCAGCCGAGTTCACAACCACCTGCCATCGAAGCACCACCGGCAACCGACACACAGGCCCGCCCGACATCCGCCGGCTTCGGCATCGAGTACGACCGCCACGAGTCCTACAGCGAGGTCGAGCAAACGACGTTTTCTGCCAGCGGCTCGGTGACGACGGCCGATGGTCGCGAAATCAAATTCGACCTGCAGTTGTCGATGGCGCGCCAGTATCACGAGGAAAGCGATATCAGCCTCCGCCTCGGCGACGCAGCGCGCAAGGTCGACCCGCTCGTCCTCAACTTTGCCGGCACGGCAGCGCAACTGACCGACCAGCGCTTCGCCTTCGACCTCAACGCCGACGGTAGCACGGAGAACATCAACTTCCTCGCCCCGGGCAGCGGCTTCCTCGCCTTCGACCGCAACGGCGACGGCCAGATCAACAATGGCCGGGAACTGTTCGGCCCGACCAGCGGCGACGGCTTTCAGGAATTGACGGCACTCGATGGCGACCAGAACGGCTGGATCGATGAAAACGACGCGGCGTTTAGCCAGTTGTCGCTGTGGACACCTGACAAAACTGACAAAGACACGCTCCAGCCATTGACCGCTGCCGGGGTCGGCGCGATCGCGCTAAGCCGCATCGCTACGCCATTTGACCTCAAGACAAATGCCAATGAATTGCTCGGACAAATTCGCACTTCTGGAATTTTTTTGCATGAAGCGGGTACGGCTGGCACAATCCAGCAAATAGACCTGACCGCCTAGCTGAAAACGGTGGCAGCAACTCGAGGGACATCATGCCGCGCTTCGCCGATTTGAAGATTTGGATCCGCCTGACGGCGGCCATCTGGGTAGTACTGGCCATCATCTGGGCCGGGGCAATAGTCTGGACCACCCAGGTCAATCGAGAGACAGCCATCCTGCAGGCCCAGGACTTCTCCAAGAGCATCCACGAAATGACCATGGCCGGACTAACCGGCATGATGCTGACCGGCACCGTCGGCCAGCGCGAAGTCTTTCTCGACCAGATCGAACAGCTCTCCGTCATCAAGGATCTGATCGTTGCCCGCAGCGATGCCGTGGTCAAACTGTACGGCCCCGACACCAAGAGCAAGCGGCCGCTCGATGCCCTGGAAAAGGAAGTGATGGCCAGCGGCAACCCGTACATGTCGGTTGAAAGCGCCAACGGCAGCTCTTTCCTGCATGTCATCAACCCGACCAAGGCCTCGAAAAACTACCTCGGCAAGGACTGCATCCTTTGCCATCAGGTCCCTGAAGGCACCGTGCTTGGCGTCGTCAGCATGAAGGTATCGCTCGACTCCGTCGAGGCGCAGGTATCGGCCTTCCGTCTCAAGATTGCCGGCGTTGCAATCGCCGCACTGGGCGCCCTGCTCGTCCTCATCTACCTGATCACCAACCATTTTGTCAGCAAGCCGCTCGAGGCCATGCGCAGCGGTCTCGCCGACATTGCCCGGGGCGAAGGCGACCTGACCCGTCGCCTGCCAATCAAGGGCAATGATGAAGTCGGCCGGGCGGCGCAGGTTTTCAATGAAATGATGGAAAACTTCAACCAGCTGGTTCGTCAGGTCCGCGACTCGGCCAGCCAGGTTTCTGCCCGCGTCGCCGCGCTCTCCGACAGCGCCGACCGCGTCACGCAGAGTTCGCATCAGCAGAACGAGAAATCCGATCAGGCCGCCTCGGCCGTCGAGCAACTGGTTTCGAGCATTTCGTCGATTGCCCAGAGCGCCGAGCACGTCCAGCACCAGTCCCAGGAAAGCCTGGCCCGCGCCAACGAAGGCAGCCGCAACCTCGGTGTGCTGCTCGGCGAGATGAATGTCGTCGAAAGCGCCGTCAAGGAAATGGCCGACTCGGTAAACAACTTCGTCAAGAACACCGAAGCCATCACGACGATGACCCGCGAAGTCAAGGACATCGCCGAACAAACCAACCTGCTGGCCCTCAACGCCGCCATCGAAGCGGCGCGTGCCGGCGAACAGGGCCGCGGTTTCGCGGTGGTCGCCGACGAAGTACGCAAGCTCGCCGAGAAATCGTCGCGCTCAGCCACCGAGATCGACGCCATCACGGCCCAGCTCAGCGCACAGTCGGTTGCCGTCCGGCGCAGTATCGAGGAAGGCATTTCCCACCTCGAAAGCAGCCAGAACGCGGTGCACTCGGTTTCGAACATCCTGCAGGCGACCAATGGTTCGGTGACTGAAGTCGGCCTCGGCCTCGATGCCATCGCCTCGGCGACCGACCAGCAGCGCCGTTTCTCGGGCGACGTCGAAAACAGCATCGAAGCCATCGCCGGCATGGCCCGCGAAAACTCGGGAACGGTCGAACAGACAGCCGGTGCAGCGCACGACCTCAAGCGCCTGGCCGAAGGCCTGGCTTCGCTGGTCGGACGATTCAAGGTTTAAGGTTTTTAGTGCCAGACCGTGAAACAGCCTCTTCGGAGGCTGTTTTTACATCGGCGCCAGTTCGAGATCGAGGCCACCGCCCGGGCGTGACGAACCGCCGGGCAGCGATGCAGTGAGGCTCTGGACAGCTGGCAAACCCTGTGCGGCGGCGATGCGGTTTACTTCGCGCAGGCGCTTGATCATTCTGGCCAGCAGCGCGCTACGCATGCGCTCGAGCAGCTCCTCCGACGACAGGGCGAGGGCCGCTGCATTGACTTCAAGGAACAGCGTCGGCTCGAGGGTGACAGCCGTCGAACAACGCTGATCGCTGGATGGATGCAGGTAGGACACCTCGCCGACGGGTTCGCTGCGTCCCAGGCGGCACAGGGCCTTGCCTTCGATCGAGATCTCGACCGAGCCGTTGACGATGATGCCGAAGAACTTGTTGCGCTCGCCTTCGCGGATGATCGCGACATTGGGCAGGATTTCGCGCCAGACCGAGACGCGGAGTACCTCCCAGATTTCGACGTTTTCGAACTCGACGAAGAATTCCAGCCCGCGCAGGGTCTCGAAATGGCTCATGTCCTGCGCCGTTTCGTCCTCTTCGAGTATCTGGTAGCGCACCGCCGAGAGGTCCTTGGCCATTTCGGCGCCATTCCGATAGCGGCTGTAGAGATCCTTCTCGAGCGCCCGGCGCATGATGGCGTTGAGGCCTTCCGGCAGGTTCGGATTGAGCGCCGTGACGGCCGGCGCTTCGGTATTGATGATGCGATAGACCAGCGTCGCCTGGTTGTTGGCGCGGAAAGGCAGGCGACCGGTCAGGAGCTGGAACATGAGCACGCCGAGCGAATAGAGGTCGGTCTTCTGGTTGAGTGGATAGCCCTTGATCTGTTCCGGCGACATGTAGGCCGGCGAACCGACGCCCATGATGAAGGTCGAGTCGCGGTCCATGTCCTTGTTCATGTTCAGGGCCAGACCGAAATCGGCGATCTTCGGCTCGTCGTTGGCGGCGATCATGATGTTGGCCGGCTTGATATCGCGATGGATGATGCCCTGCCGGTAAGCCGCGTCGAGCGCCATGCAGCATTTGAAAATGATGCTGATGGCGCGATGCATGGGCAGCAGTTTGTCTATCCGGCAGTTGTCTTCAAGCGTGAAACCTTCGACATACTCCATGGCCAGATAGGCGAATTCCGGCTCGACCACGGCTTCGTAAACCTGGACGATGTTCGGGTGATTGAGGCGCTTGGAGACCATGCCCTCGTTCTGGAACAGCTTGCGCATGCGCCGCGACATGGCAGAACTGTCTTTCCCGAACTGGATTACCTTGACGGCAACCTGGCGGTTGGCATCCGGATCGTCGCACAGGTAGACGGTCGCCGTCGCACCCTTGCCCAGTTCCTTGATCACCCGGTATTTGCCGATATATTCCATGCAGGATACGCCTCAGATACTCACGGAATTATCGTAGCACGCAGGCTGCGGCAGGACAGCCAAAAATAATTCGTCCCGGCACTTGAAAGAACAGTCAAAGCCCCCAGATAACGAAACAGTATTTTGGGAGAACAACGCATGAGCAATAACGAAAACCCCCAGGAATCCTTGCTGGGCAATGAAACTGCGGCCGAACCAGCGATCGCGCCGACGGCCGAAGCGCCGGCCGGGGAACACACCGATACCCTGCCCAGCGTCGAGGAGCAATTCCGCGCCCTCGAACTGAAAGCGGCCGAACATTACGACGCCTGGCTGCGCGCCAAGGCCGAGGGTGAAAACATCCGCCGCCGCGCCCAGGAAGACGGCGCTGGCCGTGCCGGAGCAGACGGTGGAGAGCTTCAAGTCAGGCGTCGAGTTGACGCTCAAACAACTGGTTGCCGCTTTCGAGAAGAACGCGCTGATCGAAGTCAGCCCGGCTGGCGAGAAATTCGATCCGCACAAGCACCAGGCCATCGGCATGGTCGATTCGGAGCAGGAAGCCAACACCGTCGTCACCGTGCTGCAAAAGGGCTACACCATCGCCGACCGCGTGTTGCGTCCGGCCCTGGTCATGGTCGCCAAGGGCAAGTAAGCCTTTCAATTTCGGGCGTTTTTTCCGGTTGACCGTAGCAGTCCCTTGAAAACGGTTTGAACGCCCCCAATTCACGAACATCAGCAATTCACATTTAGGAAGAACATCATGGGCAAGATCATCGGCATCGACCTCGGCACCACCAACAGCTGCGTCGCCATCATGGAAGGCGGCCAGCCGAAGGTTATCGAAAACGCAGAAGGCGCGCGCACCACGCCGTCCATCATCGGCTACACCGAAGATGGCGAAATCCTGTGCGGCGCTCCGGCCAAGCGCCAGGCCGTGACCAACCCGAAGAACACGCTGTACGCCGTCAAGCGCCTGATCGGCCGGCGCTTCGAAGAGAAGGAAGTGCAGAAGGACATCTCGCTGATGCCCTTCAAGATCGTCAAGGCCGACAACGG
>PHCH01000169.1 GCA_002840785.1 Betaproteobacteria bacterium HGW-Betaproteobacteria-4
GAGCGCGCAGAAGGGCCGCATCCCTCCCGCGGCAAGCCCCGCCGAAAACGTCACCGCGTGCTGCTCGGCGATGCCCACATCGAAGAGCCGCGACGGATACCGCTCGGCAAAGAGGTTGAGGCCGGTGCCGTCGGGCATCGCCGCCGTCACCGCGCAGATACGCGGATCGTCCGCCGCCTCGGCCAAGAGCGCATCGGCAAAGACGCGGGTATAGCTTGGCGCGTTCGACGGCGCCTTTTTCTGCTTGCCGGTCAGCACGTCGAATGTCGCCGTTGCGTGGCCGCCGTCGCGCGCCTCCTCGGCGGGGGCATAGCCCTTGCCCTTCTTGGTCAGCACATGGATGAGCATCGGCCCCGTCGCACGCGCCTTGACGGTCCGCAAGACCGGCAGAAGCTGCCCCAGATCGTGCCCGTCGATGGGGCCGACATAGGAAAAGCCCAACTCCTCGAAGAGCGTGCCACCCACGGCCAGCCCCTTGAGCATGTCCTTGGCCCGCCGCGCGCCTTCCTGAAACGGTGGCGGCAGAAGCGAGATCGCGCCCTTGGCGGCGGCCTTGAACTCCTGGAACGGCTCACCCGCATAGAGCCGCGAGAGATAGGCCGAGAGCGCCCCCACCGGGGGTGCAATAGACATCTCGTTGTCGTTCAGGATCACGAAGAGCCGCTTTTTCAGATGCCCGGCATTGTTCATCGCTTCGAACGCCATGCCGGCACTCATCGCGCCATCGCCAATGACCGCGATGGCATCGCCATGGCCGGTCTCGCACGGCCCCCCCAGATCGCGCGCCACGGCGAAACCCAAGGCCGCGCTGATCGAGGTGGAGCTATGCGCCGCGCCGAACGGATCATAGGGCGACTCCGACCGTTTGGTGAAGCCCGACAGCCCGCCTTTCTGGCGCAGCGTGCGGATGCGGTCGCGCCGCCCGGTCAGGATCTTGTGCGGATAGCATTGATGCGACACGTCCCAGATGATCTTGTCGCGCGGTGCGTCAAAGACATGGTGCAGCGCCACGGTCAACTCCACCACCCCCAGCCCCGCGCCCAGATGCCCGCCGGTCTCCGAGACCGCCGAAATCGTCTCGGCGCGCAATTCCTGCGCAAGCTGCACAAGCTGCGCCTCGCTCAGTCGCTTGAGATCGGCGGGCACCTGGACCTTGTCGAGCAGCGGCGTTTTCGGACGGTCGGTCATGACACCCCTCCCCGGGGCAAATTCAACTTTCGCGCGAGATAACGAAGCGGGCCAGATCGCGCAACCCGTCGCCCCGCGCCCCGTAAGAGGATAGCGCGTCGCAGGCGCTGTCAACCAGTGCCCGCGCCCGCGCGCGCGCGCCATCAAGC
>PHCH01000074.1 GCA_002840785.1 Betaproteobacteria bacterium HGW-Betaproteobacteria-4
GCGCGTCGTGGAAGTGGATATTCAGGAAGCTTTGAAAATGAGGGATGCGGCTTAAATGACCGAGCTTCAACTAGGATTGATCGGGCTGGGCGCGACGGCGGTGGTCGGCGTCTTCGGCTACAACAAGTGGCAGGAATACCGGCAGCGCAAGGTCGCCGAGGCCGTGCTCAAACCGCACCACGCCGATATTCTGCTTGACGACGGGCCGGCTGCTTCGACGCCGCCTGCGGTCGAGCGCAGCGAACCGGAAACCAGCGTCGAGACACTTGCACAAAGCCATGAGCGGGTCGAGCCGGTGTTCGTCGACCCGCATCCGACCATGCCTTCGGATGACATGGTGGCCGCGCCGGCCGACGAACCGACGCCCGAGGCGCCGGTTTTTGCCAGCCCGGCAGAGGTCGCGCCGGAACCCGCCGACGACGCTCCGGAACTCCCGGCCATCGAATTGCCGGCCGAACTGCTCGACCCGCGGCTCGAGTTCATTGTCGCCATGGAACTGGTCGAAGCGGTTTCCGCCATGGACATCATTCATTCGCAGCGTCCCGCCCTGGTCCGCCTCAGCAAGCCGGTGCATTGGGTCGGCTACAACGAGCGCAGCCGCGAATGGGAGCGCCTGGCGGCGGACAGCGAACTCAAGGTGCGTCGCCTGCGCGTCGGCCTGCAACTGGTCAATCGCCTGGGGCCGCTCGCCGAGGGCGACATCAACACGTTCATTACGGCCATGAACGCCCTGGCCGACGAACTGATGGCCGTGGCCGACATGCCGTCGTCGCGCGTCCTTGAGCAGGCTGCCGAAATCGACCAGTTCTGCGCCGCCGTCGACCTCGAAATCGGCCTCAACCTGGTCAGCCGGGGCAGTGCCTTCTCGGGCACCAAGATTCGCGCCCTGGCCGAAGCGGCCGGCATGGTGCTCGGCATGAGCGGCGTCTTCACGCGTTACGACGACAGCGGCCGCGTCCTGTTCAGCCTGCAAAACTACGAAAACGCGCCGTTTACGGCCGAGTCGCTGCGCACCATGACGACGCACGGCCTGACTTTCCTGCTCGATGTGCCGCGTGTCGATCACGGTGAACGCACCTTCATGCAAATGACCGAGATCGCCAAGCGCTTCGCCGAGACGCTCAACGGCGCTCTGGTCGACGACAATCGCCAGCCGCTCAGCGACTCGCAGCTCGATCACATCCGTCGCGAGTTCATCGGCAAGCCGCAGGCAACGATGGCCAGCTTCAGCCTGACAGCCGGTTCGCCCCAGGCCCTGCGGCTGTTCTCCTGATGCCGGCACCTGCTGTGGCAGCAGAGCGCGCAGCCGAGTTGCGCGCCGAGCTGGAACGCCACAACCACGCCTACTACGTCCTCGATGCGCCGACCATTCCGGACGCCGAGTACGACAAGCTGTTCCGCGAACTGCAGGGGCTGGAGGCCGAGTTCCCCGAGCTGCTGACCGCCGATTCGCCGACTCAGCGCGTTGGCGGCGCACCGCTCAAGGAATTCCCGCCGCGCCGGCATGGCGTGCCCATGCTCTCGCTCAACAATGCCTTCGAGCCGGCCGAGGTCGAAGCCTTCGACAAGCGTGTGCGCGACGGTCTGGAAACGATTGCTACGGTCGACTACGCCGTCGAGCCGAAATTCGACGGCCTGGCCATCAGCCTGACCTACGAGAACGGCGTGTTCACTTGCGGCGCGACGCGTGGCGACGGCGTGACCGGCGAGGAAGTGACACCCAACCTGCGCACCGTGCGCAACATCCCGCTACGTTTGCACGGTGAAGGCTGGCCGGCGCTCATCGAGGTGCGCGGTGAAGTGCTCATGTTCAAGGCCGATTTCGCCGAACTCAACGCCCGCCAGCGTGAACGCGGCGACAAGGAATTCGCCAACCCGCGCAACGCCGCCGCCGGCAGCCTGCGCCAGCTTGATTCGAAAATCACCGCCAGCCGGCCGCTGTCCTTCTTCGCCTACGGCGTTGGCGCCGGGGCTGATGCGCTCGCTGTTCGCACGCATAGCGAACTCATGGACAAACTGGCCGCCTGGGGCTTCCCGGTGGCCGCCGAACGCGCCGTGGTGAGCGGTTCCCACGGTCAACTGGAATTTTTTGCCAAAATCGGAACGCTGCGGCCAAGCCTGCCTTACGACATCGACGGCGTGGTGTACAAGGTCAATCGCCTCGACTGGCAGGCGCAGCTTGGTTTCGTCTCGCGCGCACCGCGTTTCGCCATCGCCCACAAATTCCCGGCCGAAGAGGCGTTGACCGAGGTGCTCGGCATCGACGTCCAGGTCGGCCGTACCGGCGCCATCACCCCGGTGGCCCGCCTCAAGCCGGTCTTCGTCGGCGGCGTCACGGTCACCAACGCAACGCTGCACAACGAGGACGAAGTGAGGCGCAAGGACGTGCGGGTCGGCGATACCGTCATCGTCCGCCGGGCCGGCGACGTCATCCCCGAAGTGGTCGCCATCGTCCCGGAAAAGCGGCCGACGCGCGACCTGTTCGGCGGCGAGCCGCTGCATCCGCCCTTCGAACTGCCCAAGGTTTGCCCGGAGTGCGGCTCGGCCGTAGCACGCGGTATCGACGAAGCCATCGCCCGCTGCACCGGCGGCCTCTATTGCCCGGCCCAGCGCAAGCAGGCGCTGTGGCACTACGCGGCGCGCCGGGCCATGGACATCGAAGGCCTGGGCGACAAGATCGTCGATCAACTGGTCGATGCCGGCCTCGTCCATACGCCAGCCGATCTCTACAAATTGACCGTCGAAACGCTGGCCGGGCTCGACCGCATGGGCGAAAAGTCAGCCCAGAACCTCGTCGCCGCCATCGACCACAGCCGGCAGACGACGCTGGCCCGCTTCATTTTTGCGCTCGGCATCCGCAATGTCGGCGAAGCGACGGCGCGCGATCTGGCCAGGTATTTTGGCAATCTCGATGGCATAATCGCGGCCGATATCGAAGCCTTGCAGCAGGTGCCCGATGTCGGACCGATCGTCGCGGCCAGCATCGTCGCATTCTTCAACGAGTCACATAACCGTGAAATCATCGCCCAGCTGCTCGCCGCCGGCCTGCACTGGACGGATGGCGAACCGGCCGACGCCGGGCCAAAGCTGCTGGCCGGCAAGACCCTGGTCCTGACCGGCACGCTGCCGACGCTCAAACGCGACGACGCCAAGGCGATGGTTGAAGCGGCCGGCGGCAAGGTGGCTGGCTCGGTATCGAAAAAAACCGATTTCGTGGTCGCTGGCGAGGAAGCTGGCTCCAAGCTGGAAAAAGCCTTGGAGCTGGGCGTGCCGGTGATCGACGAAGCTGAATTGTTGAAATTGCTCGAAAAGGGAGTTCAAGAATGAAAAAAGTTCGCAAAGCCGTATTTCCCGTCGCCGGTATGGGCACCCGTTTTCTTCCCGCCACCAAGGCCAGCCCGAAGGAAATGCTGCCCATCGTCGACAAGCCGCTGATCCAGTTTGCGGTTGAAGAGGCGGTTGCCGCCGGCATCACCGACATGGTCTTCGTGACCGGCCGTTCCAAGCGCTCCATCGAGGATCACTTCGACAAGGCCTACGAACTCGAGAGCGAACTCGAAGCGCGCGGCAAGAGTGAGTTGCTCGACTTCGTGCGCAACATGATTCCCAAGAACATCAACTGCATCTACATCCGCCAGGCCGAAGCGCTCGGCCTGGGTCATGCCGTGCTCTGCGCCAAGCCGGTGATCGGCGACGAGCCCTTCGCCGTGCTCCTCGCCGACGACCTGCTCGACGGCAAACCGGCGGTCATGAAGCAGATGACCGATACCTACGATTACTACCGTTGTTCGGTGCTTGGCGTCCAGGACGTGCCGCGCGCCGACACGCGCAGCTACGGTATCGTCGATGCCCGCGCCGTGGCCGATCGGGTCGAGCAGATCAACGCCATCGTCGAGAAGCCGAAGCCCGAGGATGCACCGTCGACGCTGGCGGTGGTTGGCCGCTACATCCTGACGCCGCGCATCTTCCACCACCTTGAAACGATCAAGCCCGGGGCCGGCGGCGAACTCCAGCTGACTGACGGCATCGCCTCGCTGCTCAGCGAGGAGCAGGTTCTCGCCTACCGTTACGACGGAACGCGCTACGATTGCGGTTCGAAGCTGGGCTACCTCCAGGCGACGGTCGTTTTCGGCCAACGCCACCCGGAAGTCGGCGCCGAATTCGATGCTTATCTGAAGAGCCTGGGAGACTGAATGGATTTGAAAAAAGCGCAGGCCATGCTGGCCAATGCCGAGCTGATTCACAGCGAGGCCGTCGTGCAGGGCGCCGTGGCCGAGGTGGCTGCTGCCATTCGCGCCCGCCTCGCCGACAAATACCCGCTGGTCCTCGGCGTGATGACCGGTGGCGTCGTCTTCTGCGGTCAACTGCTCACCAAGCTCGATTTTCCGCTCGACTTCGACTACCTGCACGCCACGCGCTACGGCCCGGAAACGCAGGGCGGCAAGATTTCCTGGCGTTCGGCCCCGTGGACCTCGGTCAAGGGGCGCACCGTGCTGGTGGTGGATGACATTCTCGATGAAGGCGTGACGCTCGCTGCCGTCAAGGAAAGCCTGCGCCGCATGGGGGCCGACGAGGTGCTCACCGCCGTCTTCGCCGACAAGCTCAATGGCAAGGACAAGCCGATTGCCGCCGACTTCGTTGGCCTGACCGTGCCCGATCGCTTTGTCTTCGGTTTCGGCATGGATGCCGGCGGCGTCTGGCGCAACCTGCCGGCCGTCTATGCCATGAAGGAAACCGAGTGAGCGGTGCAACGGTCGCCGAGTTCATCGGCTACTGGGAAACTGAAGGACAGGCCTACGTTCGGCGCGGCGATTACGACTGGATGGCGGCGCTGGTCCCCGGCCGGCGCGTGCTGGAAATCGGCTGTGGCGTCGGTTTCGCCACGCAGGCGCTGGCCAGGCGGAGTTTGGCTGTACTCTCCATCGATTCGCTCGGCGAATGCCTGGAACTGACACAGCAACGCGTTGATGGCAGCGATGTGACCTTGATGCTGGCCGATCTGACTGCACTGACTGACGCGCAGCGCGCCAGCATTGAAGCCTTTGCGCCCGATAGCGTGGTCTGCTGGCTCATGGGTGCGCCCGCCGAGACGACCGGCGCGGTGGCTACCGATGCCGGCCGCGCGGTCATCGCCTACCGCGAAAAGCTGCATCGTCTGGTTGCCGAACTGGCCGCCGGGTTGCCGACCGTGCAGGCTTTGCATTTCGTCGATCGCACGGCAATTCCGTGGCAGGCCAAGGACATTGGCCGCGATACGCTGGTCAGCTACCATGCTGGCAAGACCTTGCTCGATCTGCCCTTCGTTGCCGTGCGTGCCAGCGCCCTCTATCGCAAGCTGGGCGACGATACGGTCAACAACGCTCCAAACCGAAAAATGCACCCGTCGCTCAAGGGCGTGGTGCCGACGCTGGCTTCGTTGCTGGTGGAAAGGAAAAAATAACATGCTGGCAATCATCGGCGGCAGCGGCCTGACAACGCTGTCCAATCTCGACGTTTCGCATCGCGAAGTCGTGCGCACGCCCTACGGCGAAGCGTCCGGCGCCCTGGTTTTCGGGCAGATCAGCGGCCAGCCGGCAGTTTTTCTGCCGCGCCACGGCTACGGCCACACCATCCCGCCGCACATGGTCAATTACCGGGCCAACATGTGGGCGCTGCATCATCACAAGGTTACTGGCGTCATTTCGGTGGCCTCGGTCGGCAGCATTCGTCCCGACCTGCAGCCGGGCGACATCGTCCTGCCGCACCAGATCATCGATTACACATGGGGCCGCAAGTCGACGATGTTCGACGGTAACGGCACGCCGGTGACACACGTCGATTTTACCGAGCCCTACGACGCCGACCTGCGTCGCCGTATTCTCGCCGCTGCGCAACAACTGAGCATCGACATCAAGGTCGATGCGGTCTATGCCGCAACGCAGGGTCCGCGTCTTGAAACGGCTGCCGAAATCAACCGTCTCGAGCGCGATGGCGCCGACGTGGTCGGCATGACCGGCATGCCGGAAGCTATCCTGGCGCGTGAACTGGGCCTGCCTTACGCCGCGATCAATGTCGTCGCCAACCATGCGGCGGGCCGTGGCAGCAGCGTCAACGGCATCCACTTCGAAAGCCTGGAGCACGTGCTGCACGACGCGATGGGACGCGTCAAGGTTATCGTAGAGAAACTGGTTGGCAGCACGGACAGTTGCCAGCCGATGGGCATGTCTGTTTAGTTGCTAGCAACTAGCCAACCTTCAGGCGCTCCATCAGTTCCGTTTCCAGACGGATGCGCTTGCCGGTATCGCGCAGGTCGCCGCCGCTGATCAGGAAAACGTCTTCGGCCCGTTCGCCGAGGGTTGTGATCTTGGCGGTGTGCAGGCTGGCACCGTGCTCGGCCAGCGTGTTGGCGACGGTGTAGAGCAGGCCGGGGCGGTCGGCCGCGGTGAGCGTGAGGATGAAATTCGATCCCTTTTCGTCACCGCGGATATCGACTTCCGGCTTGATCGGGAAGTGCTTGACCTGCCGCGACAGGCGCCCGGCTGACGGGACATCCGGCGGCATTTCGTGGACCAGGCGCTGCTCCAGTTCGTGCTCGATGTAGGCGACCATTTCTCGGTCGTTGTCGCGATTTTCAACGTCGAGCACAACGAAGCTGTCGAGCGCGTAGCCGTGGGCCGTGGTGTGAATCTTGGCGTCGACAATGCTGTAGCCGGCACGGGCGAAGAAGCCGACGATGCGGGCGAAAAGATCGGGCTGATCCTGGGTGTAGACCATGACCTGCAGGCCTTCGCCTTCCTGGTGGAGGCGGGCGCGGACGACCGGCTGGTTGTTGTAGATGCGGTAATGCAGCGAGCGCGTGTGCCAGGCGATTTCTTCGGCCGAATGGCGCAGGAAGTAGACGGTATCGAGTTGTTTCCACAGACGTTCGTGAACGGTGTCGGAAAGGGCGAAGAAGCGCAGCAGGCGCATTGCTTCGGCCTGGCGTTCGGCAATCAGGCCGTGCCCGGCCGGGGCGTTGCCACTTGAGAGGTGATGCAGCG
Organism: Betaproteobacteria bacterium HGW-Betaproteobacteria-4; assembly: GCA_002840785.1. Taxonomy (GTDB): domain Bacteria; phylum Pseudomonadota; class Gammaproteobacteria; order Burkholderiales; family Rhodocyclaceae; genus Azonexus. Next base: position 7,020 of record PHCH01000074.1, read on the forward strand.
CCTGGTAATAGAGGTCGGCCAGCAGCTTGCCCTTCCAGTGGTTCCAGACTTTCGGGCTGGTCCCCCGAATGTCGGCATGGGTCAGCAGATAGAGGGACTGCAGGTGGCGGATGTCGCCGACCAGCTTGAGGAATTTGTCGATCACGTCCGGGTCGCTGAGGTCTTCTTTCTGCGCAACCTGCGACATGACCAAGTGATTTCGGACCAGCCAGACGACCAGTTCGGTGTCTTCCACGGTCAACCGGTGATTTTGGCAAAATTCCAAAGCATCGACGGTACCGAGCTCGGAGTGATCGCCGCCGCGACCCTTGGCGATGTCGTGGAAGAGGGCGGCGATGTAGAGCAGCCACGGACGGTCAAGCTCGCTGACGATGCGGGAACACAACGGGTATTCGTGGGCGAATTCGCTCATCGTGAAGCGGCGGATGTTGCGCAGGACTTGCAGGATGTGCTGGTCGACGGTGTAGACGTGAAACAGGTCGTGCTGCATCTGGCCGACGATGCGTCCGAAATTCGGCAGGTAGGCGCCGAGAATGTCGAGCTGGTTCATGCGCCGGAATTCATGAATGATGCCGCGCTCGCTCTGCAGCAGTTTCAGGAACATCGCCCGATTGGCCGGATCGGCCCGGAATTCTGGCGTGATCTGCTCGCGGGCCCGCCACAGGGCGCGTAGCGTGCGCGTCGTCATGCCGGACAGTTCATGGGTTTCCTGCATGACCAGGAAGCTGTCGAAGATGGCTGAAGGGTCTTTTTCGAACAGGGATTCGTCCCGGATGTCGAGCAGGTTGCCGACCATCTGGAAGTTGTCGTCAAGCGGCTGCGGCGTCTGTTCGTTTTCCGGAGTCAGCGCCGACGCCATGTTCTGGAGCAGGATGGTGTTGAGCAGGCTGACCGTTTTGGCATTGCGGTAATAGACCTGCATGAGCTGTTCGGAGGCGCGCTTGGCTTCGTTCGAGACAAATCCGTACTTGGCGGCCAGGTTGCTCTGGTAGTCGAACAGCAGGCGATCTTCACGGCGCCCGAGCATGAAATGCAGGCGTATGCGCAGGTGCGACAGGTATTCCTGACACTCCCGGGCCTGGATCATGCCTTCCAGGGTGATGATGCCGTTTTTGTGCAGCTCCTCCCAGGTTGATCCGAAACCGGCCGCCTTGGCAATCCAGAAAATGACCTGAAAGTCGCGCAGGCCGCCCGGGGAGTCCTTGCAGTTCGGCTCCAGGCTGTAGGGCGTTTCGTTGAAACGAAGGTAGCGCTCTTGTTGCTCAATCTGCTTGGCTTCACAGAAGACGAGCGGATCGAGATGACCGCGCAGGCGTTTCTGGAAAGTCGCGAAGAGCTTGGCGTTGCCGGTCAGCAGGCGAGCCTCAAGCAGGGCAGTCTGCACCGTGATGTCGTTTTCGGCTTCGTTCAGGCAGTCCTGGATGGTGCGGACGCTGTGCCCGATCTCCAGGCCGATGTCCCAGAAGGAACCGATCAGCCGTTCCAGTTTTTCCTGCAGGGCGCCGCTCGCCTCCTTGGGCAGCAGGATCAGCAGGTCGATATCGGAGGCCGGGTAAAGTTCGCCCCGACCGTAGCCACCGACTGCGGCCAGGGCGAGGGTGGCCGGGAAATCGAACGAAGCCCAGAGTCTTTCGAGAACGCTGTCGACCTGCTTGCTACGCTCGGCGAGCAGGGCTTCGGCATCGCCGGACCGTTCGTAATTTTCCTGAAGGCGGATCTGGGCCGCCTTGACTTCAGCCCGCAGGGCGGCGACATCGCAGGCCATCAGTTGATCCAGTCAGGTTTGGCGCGGCCGCCGGCAGAAAGCGTCATGATTTCGTAGCCGGTCTCGGTGACCAACACGGTGTGTTCCCACTGCGCCGAGAGGCTGCGGTCCTTGGTGACGATGGTCCAGCCGTCGGCCATTTCACGGATGGCGGCCTTGCCGGCATTGATCATCGGCTCGACGGTGAAGATCATGCCCGGCTCGAGCTTCGGCCCGGTACCGCCCTTGCCGTAGTGCAGGACTTGCGGATCTTCATGGAATTTGGCGCCGATGCCATGGCCGCAAAACTCGCGGACGACGGAACAGCCGTTCTTTTCAGCGTATTTCTGGATGATCGCGCCGATATCGCCGAGGTGGGCGCCCGGCTTGATGACCGAAATGCCCAGCCACATGCACTCGAAGGTGATTTCGCACAGGCGCTTGGCCTGGATCGAGCTTTCGCCGACGATGAACATCCGGCTGGTATCGCCGTGGTAGCCGTCCTTGATCGTCGTGATGTCGAGATTGATGATGTCGCCGTTCTTCAGCACGCGTTCGCCGGGAACGCCGTGGCAGACCTGCTGATTGACCGAGGTGCAGATCGATTTGGGGTAGGGGTTGTAGCCCGACGGGGCGTAGTTGAGCGGGGCGGGAATGCAGCCCTGCACGTCGACCATGTAGTCGTGGCAGAGCTTGTCGAGTTCTTCCGTGGTGACGCCGACCTTGACGAAGGGTGCGATGTAGTCGAGGACTTCTCCGGCCAGACGCCCGGCAATTCTCATTTTTTCGATTTCGTCCGGGGTCTTGATGCTGATGCTCATGGCGGCTGTTCTGTGGGGCGTTGGCAAAGGGGAAGGATAAATGATGGGGCGGGTTTCGCAAAGCTGGCAGCGCCCGCGATGGCATACTTGTGGCTTTTCTATTTGACGGTTTTTTGCGATGACGATTCTGTTGCTGGGTAAAGATGGTCAGGTCGGCTGGCAGTTGCAGCGTTCGCTGGCGCCGCACGGGCCGGTCGTGGCCTGCGGCCGGAATGAGTGCGATTTGTCCGATCCGCTGCAGATTCGTTCCGTCATTCGTCAAATTCGGCCATCGATCATTGTCAATGCCGCGGCCTGGACGGCCGTCGACAAGGCCGAGGCGGAGCCTGATCTGGTGCGCCGCATCAACGCGGAAGCCCCGGGCATTCTGGCTGAGGAGGCTGCCGAACTCGGCGCCTTGCTCGTTCATTACTCGACCGATTACGTCTTTGATGGCAGCAAGGGTGCGCCTTATGTGGAAACCGATCCGACCGGGCCGCTGAGCGTTTACGGCCGGAGCAAGCTGGCCGGCGAGGAAGCGATCTGCGCGGTGGACGGCCGCTCGCTGATCTTCCGCACGAGCTGGGTGTTCGGGGCGCGCGGTGACAATTTCGTCAAGACCATCCTGCGCCTGGCGCGGGAAAAGGACAGCCTCGAGGTCGTCGACGACCAGCTCGGTTCGCCGACCCCGGCCGCGCTGATCGCGACGGTGACCGGCGTGGCGCTGGCCATGGTTCGCTACGGTCAACCGGGAAAAATGGCCAAAAATGAAATCTATCACCTGGCCGCGGCGCGGCCGGTCAGCTGGTGCGAATTTGCCCGGACCATCGTTGGGCTGGCCGGACAGATGCCGGGCTTCAAGCTGCGCCTGAAGCCGGATGCGATTCGCCCCATCACGACGGCGGAATATCCGACCCCGGCCCGACGTCCGGCCAATTCGCGTCTCGATTGCACCCGCCTCGAAACCGACTTCGGCTTGCAGATGCCCGACTGGCAACCGTATCTCGAGCGCATGCTGCAGCTGCTGGCGCTCAAACAGAACGGTTATTGAGCTTCCGGAAAGCCTGTTCAGCTGCTATAATCCGCGGGTTTTTCTCAGCCGTTATGGCTGAAAAAACGGTGGTCTGCACGGTGCAGGCAACCAAAATCCACACATCCGCCGATTAAGGGTGTCTGCCAGAATTCAACAATGGCGGGCGTTTCAGGCGGGTGGAGGTTCAACCCTTAAGGAGTTTTACAATGTCCGTTACCATGCGCGAAATGCTGGAAGCCGGTGTCCACTTCGGT
>PHCH01000075.1 GCA_002840785.1 Betaproteobacteria bacterium HGW-Betaproteobacteria-4
TGCAGCTGTTACGTCCGGTGCAGCCTTCGCACAATCCAACGTCACCATCTACGGTAACGTCGATATGGGTGTCATGTTCCGTCAAGGCAGCAACGGCGCCGTCGCCAGCGGCCAGTCGCAGTACGACCTGCAAAGCGCTGCTTCGCAGAGCCACATCGGCTTCAAGGGCGTCGAGGATCTGGGCAACGGCCTCAAGGCCCTGTTCGACCTGCAATACCGCATCAGCCCGGACACCAACACCGGCCTGGCCTCGGCCGGCCACCAGTACGTCGGCGTGACCGGCGGTTTCGGTACCGCCGTTGCCGGTTACCTCGACGGCATCCGCTACGGCATCTACGGCAAGTACAGCCCGTTCGGCAACTACTCGGTCGCCAGCCTGACCTCGATGACCACCCAGTACGACCGCGCAGCCAACGCCATCGCCTACATCTCGCCGTCCTTCAGCGGCTTTACCGTGATCCTGGCTACCGCCACCAACACCCAGGGCGCCGAAGGCAGCCTGAACACGTCCCACTCCGTGGCCACGCGTTCACCACTCGGCGGCAACACCGGCGATGACCGCCTGCTGTCGGCCAACCTGATCTACGCGAACGGCCCACTGAGCATCGATCTCGACTATGAAACAACCAGTGCCGTTGGTTATGATAATGACCGCCTGTATGTTGCTACCGTAGGCGCTTCCTACGATTTCGGTGTGGTCAAGGTCAGCGGTGTCTACGATGTCATCAAGGGCGATGTGAACTCGTTTATTGGCGGCAACGTAGCGGGTGCCGCCTTTGGCCTGGCTGCAGATCAGAAGTACGATCGCCGCAACTGGTTCATCGGCGCCACCGTGCCGGTCGGCAAGTTCTCCGTGCTCGGCATGTTCGGCCAGGTCAAGGACAAGACCCTGACCGACCGCGATGCCTGGAAGATCGGCCTCGGCGCACGCTACGCCCTGTCCAAGCGTACCGAACTGTACGCCGACTACGCGCACATCAAGAACGACACCAATGCCGCCTACACCATCAACCCGATGGGTAACAGCTCCGGTACCAGCGCCGGCATCAACGGCCTGGCAATCGGTATGAAGCACTCATTCTAAGCAACCGAATTACCCGGACGGTTCGCTTTTCCATTGAAGCGTCCGGGCCAGCAACTCTTGCGTCAGATGTTTTCTGTACATCTGTTTGGGACGTCCCACGGGGCGTCCCATTTTTTTCTGGTTTTCCTGTTGCTGCTCGGGATTTTCCTGCCAGCGATCGCCGACGATACGGTCGCTGTCACGGTAAGCAATTCCGATTTCCGGACCGCCCACGACGGGCTGATCGAAGCCATCGAGAGCGAAGGCCTGGTGGTCGGCAGCATCCTGCCGTTTCGCGACATGCTGGCCCGCACCGCTGTCAGCGGCAGCGCGGTTCCTTACGGCGAAGCGGAAATCATCCAGTTCTGCAGCAGCCTGCTGGCCGCCGAGTTGGTCCGCGAAGACCCTCGGCAATTGACGCTATGCCCGCTGTCCATTGCCCTGTATTCATTGGTCGGAAAGCCGACCGAGATCCACTTGGCGTATCGCTTGCCGGGCGGCTCGACGGCAGGCCGGCTACGCGCCGAAGCCTTGTTGCAGCGTATTGTCCGGCGCGCCGCGGGGCTTGCCCGCCTGCGCTGGTAAGGGTTCAGCAGGAGGCGCGGTGATTCATCAGGGCCTTGAGCCCATTCACGTTGAGGATGCGAATATGCTTCTGCTGGACGGCAATGTGGCCTTCCTCCTGAAAGCGGGAGAAGGCGCGTGAAACGGTTTCCAGCTTGAGGCCGAGATAGCTGCCGATTTCCTCGCGCGTCATGCGCAGGTAGAACTCGGCATGCGAGAAACCACGCGCCGTGAAGCGTTGCGACAGGTTGAGCAGGAAGGCGGCCAGGCGTTCCTCGGCGCGCATCGTGCCGAGCAGCATCATGACGCCATGGTCGCGAACGATTTCCCGGCTCATGACCTTGTGGAAATGATGCTGCAGCGTGTGGATTTCACGCGACAGCCCTTCCAGGCGTGAAAACGGAATGGCGCAAATCTCGCTGTCTTCAAGCGCAATCGCGTTGCAGGTGTGGTGTTCGGTGCTGATGCCATCGAGACCGAGCAATTCGCCAGCCATCTGGAAGCCGGTCACCTGATCGCGACCGTCTTCAAGCAACACGTCGGTCTTGAAGAAGCCGCTGCGAATGGCGTAGATCGCGTCAAAAACTTCACCGGCGCGGTAAAGGTGGTCGCCCCGCTTGATCCGGCGGCGGGTTGAAACCAGATCGTCGAGGCGCTCCAGTTCTTCGAGGCTCAGGCCAAAGGGTAGGCAAAGCTCGCGCAGGTTACAATTGGAGCAAGCCGTCTTGATGACCGACAGCGAAATTTCCTGATTCAGCGGGTGTGTTTGAGCCATTTTCAACCTGCGTTCGCTTGATCCAAGTCAACCATAAAATCGAACCTTCCGAACATAATCAGACCTACTTTTAGTGGCTGGCCTAATGAATTTCGCAACCGAAAACCTCGTCTTCGATCCCCAGATCATCCGCCGTTTTGATGTCAACGGCCCCCGTTACACGTCCTACCCGACGGCTGACCGCTTTGTCGAAGCTTTCGACTCGGAGGCTGCCAAGCTCTGGCTGGGCAAGCGCAACATTGGCGGCATAAGTCGACCGCTATCATTATACTTCCACATACCTTTCTGTAACACCATTTGCTATTACTGCGCCTGTAACAAAATTATCACCAAGGATCACGGGCGCAGTGCGAAATATCTCCGCTATCTGGCAAAAGAGCTGGATATCCAGGCCGCGGCGCTGGAAGGTCGCGATGGCGAGCATGAAGTCATCCAGTTGCATTGGGGCGGTGGTACGCCAACCTTCTTGTCGCACGATGAAATGCGCCAGCTCATGGGCGAAACGCGCAAGCATTTCAAGCTGCTTGACGGTGGTGAGTATTCAATCGAAGTCGATCCGCGCAAGGTCGATACGGCAACTGTGGCGCTGCTTGGCGAACTCGGCTTCAACCGGATGAGCGTCGGCGTTCAGGATTTCGACGAAAAGGTCCAGGTCGCCGTCAATCGCGTGCAGAGCGAGGAAGAAACCTACAGCGTGATCCGCGATGCGCGGGCCAATGGTTTCAAGTCGGTTTCCGTCGATCTGATCTACGGTCTGCCGCACCAGACGGTGATGGGTTTCAACCGGACCATCGAGCGCGTGTTGGCCATGGATCCGGACCGCCTGTCGATCTACAACTATGCGCACATGCCGAGCATGTTCAAGCCGCAGCGCCGGATCAACGATGGCGACCTGCCGTCGGCTGATACCAAGCTGCAGATTCTGGCGCTGGCCATCAAGAAGCTGACCGATGCCGGTTACGTTTTCATCGGCATGGACCACTTCGCCAAGCCCGATGACGAACTGGCCGTTGCCCAGCGTCAGGGCCGGCTGCACCGCAATTTCCAGGGCTATTCGACTTATGCTGACTGCGACATGCTGTCTTTCGGCATTTCGTCGATCAGCAAGGTCGGGCCAAGCTACTACCAGAACGTCAAGACCGCCGACGAGTACTACGACGCCCTCGATACCGGCACGCTGCCGGTGTTCCGCGGCATCGAGTTGACGGCCGACGATATTCTGCGTCGCTCCATCATCCAGGCCCTGATGTGCCATTTCGAGTTGTCGATCGAGAGCATCGAAAGCGCCCACCTGATCGACTTCCGCAAGTATTTCGAGGCCGAGCTGGAGGATCTGAAAGAAATGGAGCGGGCCGGCCTGCTCAAGATCGAACGCGAATGGATTACCGTCCTGCCGCCGGGGCGTCTTCTGGTGCGCATCATTTCGATGGTCTTTGACCGATATCTGCGGGCCGGGCGCCAGCGCGCGACCTATTCGAAGGTAATCTAAGCAGTATGCAGCAGGTCGAGCGGGCAGTTAAACTGCCCGCTTTGCTTTTGTTGATCCTGTTCGATGCCTGATTCCGGTTTTCTTGCCCTTTTCCTAGTCGGCCTGCTCGGCGGCACGCATTGCGTAGGCATGTGCGGCGGCATCGTTGGTGCCCTGTCGATGGGCGTTACGGCGCGCTGGTCGATGCATCTCGCCTACAACGGCGGGCGAATTCTGTCCTATGCCGCGGCCGGTGCCATTGCCGGGGCGCTGGGGGCGGCCAGCATGGGGCTGGAAGGGCAGGTGCCGGCCCGGATGATCCTCTATTTCATCGCCAATCTGATGCTCGTTGCGCTTGGCCTCTATCTGCTGGGTGTCACGCGGGCGCTGGCTTTCACCGAGCGGGCCGGACAAAAACTGTGGGTCCATCTGCAACCGCTGACCCGGCGCTTTCTGCCGGCGCGCAGCATTGGCCAGGCTTTTCCGCTTGGCCTGCTGTGGGGCTGGCTGCCTTGCGGTCTGGTCTACAGCGCGCTGGCCAGTGCGCTGACGGCCGGTTCGGCAACGCGCGGCGGTCTGATGATGCTGGCCTTCGGCCTGGGTACCCTGCCCAATTTATTGCTCGCCGGCATTGTCCTGGCGCGACTCAACGAATTCGTCCGGCGGCCGGTCGTGCGTACCCTGTCCGGCCTGTTGGTGCTAGGCTTTGGAATATATGGATTCTTCGGCCTGTTCCGTTTGACGGGCCTGAATTAGCTTGGAAGTGAGATCATGAAAATCCTCTTGCCGGTTGATGGTTCCGAATGTTCCTTGCGCGCGGTTGATCATCTGATCACTCACGTCGGCTGGTTTCGAGATGTGCCGGAAATCCACCTCCTGCACGTCCATGCGCCGATTCCGATTGGTCGCGTGCAGGCCCATGTCGGCAAGGAAACGCTGCACGCCTACTATCTCGAAGAGGGGCAGGAGCATCTGGTCGAGGCCCAGAAAAAACTGGATGCGGCCGGGCGTTTTCATACGACGCATATTCATGTCGGCCAACCGGCCGAGGTGATCGCCAGGCTGGCCGATGAACTGGCTTGCGACCTGATCGTCATGGGGGCGCACGGGCTGGGCGCCCTGGCCGGGTTGGTCATGGGGTCGGTGGCGACGCGGGTCCTGCATCTGGCGCCTTGCCCGGTACTGCTGGTCAAATGACCGAGGCAGATAGCGGTCGGGTCGTCGAGTTTGCCATCGGCGGCATGACCTGCGCCGCCTGTTCGGCGCGTCTCGAGAAGGTGCTCAATCGCCAGGCCGGCATGCAGGCCAACGTCAATCTGGCCGCCGAGCGGGCGCGCATTCGTCTTTCGGCTGGTGCCGACGAAGCAGCGGTGGTGGCGGCTGTCGCCAAGGCCGGCTTCACGGCGGCGGTGGTCGACGGGCAAACGCGCGAACGTGAAAAAGCCGCGAAATTGCTCGTCTACCGTAGTGAAATCCGTCGTTTCTGGATTTCCGTCGTGCTCACCTTGCCGCTGGTCGGCCAGATGCTTTTCATGTTCGGCGAACATGGCCACATGAACGAACTGCCGCGCTGGTTCCAGTTGGCGCTGGCGACGCCGGTGCAGTTCTGGATCGGCTGGCGATTTTACGATGGCGCCTTCAAGTCCCTGCGTGGCGGCGGCGCCAACATGGATGTGCTGGTGGCGCTCGGGACGAGCATGGCCTGGGGCTTTTCGACGGTGGTGACGCTGTTCGGGCTGGTCCAGCATGTCTATTTCGAGGCCGGTGCGGCGGTCATCACGCTGGTCCTGCTCGGCAAATTGCTCGAAGCGCGGGCCAAGGCGCGGACCTCGGAGGCCATCGAATCGCTGATCCGTCTGCAGCCCAAGACGGCGCGCGTCGAACGCGATGGACAGTGGGTCGACATGCCGGTCGAAGCGCTAATGCCGGGCGACGTTTTTCTCGTTCGCCCGGGCGAAAGCGTGCCGGTGGATGGCGAGTTGATCGACGGCGAATCGAGCGTCAATGAGGCGATGCTGACCGGTGAAAGCATGCCGGTGGGCAAGCGGGCCGGCGACAAGGTTTTTGCCGCGACGGCCAATGGCCAGGGGGCGATGCGCTGCCGGGCGACCGGCGTTGGCGAGCACACGCTGCTCGCCGGCATCATCCGCATGGTCGGCGAGGCGCAGGGTTCGAAGGCGCCGGTGCAGCGGCTGGCCGACCGGATTTCGGCGATTTTTGTGCCGACGGTGTGCGTCATCGCGCTCGCCACCTTTGCCGGCTGGTGGTGGACTGCCGGCGACTTCGCCGAGGCGCTGGTCAATGCTGTCGCTGTGCTCGTCATCGCCTGCCCGTGCGCGCTTGGCCTGGCGACGCCGACGGCGATCATGGTCGGCACCGGGCAGGGGGCGCGGGCCGGCATTCTGGTGAAGAATGCCGAGGCGCTGGAGCGGGCCGAGAAGATCACCGTGCTGGCGCTGGATAAAACCGGGACGCTGACCTGCGGCACGCCGCAAGTCACCGATGTCGTGCCCTACGGCCTGACGCGCGATGAAGCACTCGGCCTGGCGGCGGCGCTCGAGGAGAATTCCGAGCATCCGCTGGCGCGGGCTGTCGTTGCCGCCGCTGTTGCTGGCATTCCTACGGTCAACCGGAAAAAAGCGGCAAATTTCAAATCCCTGGCCGGGCATGGCGTCGAAGGCGAGGTCGAGGGCCGGACGCTACGCCTCGGGTCGCCGAGCTGGCTGGGGCTGGCTGACGACCCGACGGTGGCCGAATTGCAACGGGCCGGCAAGACGGTGGTGGGGCTTGCCGACGGCGCAACCACGCTGGCCCTGTTTGCCGTCGCCGACGCCTTGCGGCCGACTTCGCGGGCGGCTGTCGGCAAGCTGCGCGAACGCGGCATCCGGGTGGTGATGCTGACCGGCGACAACGCGGCGACGGCCGCGGCGATTGCGGCCGAGGCTGGCATCGCCGAGTTCCGCGCCGGCATTCTGCCCGGCGACAAGGCGGCGGCGATCCAGGAATTGAAAGCCGATGGCGGATTGGTGGCCATGGTCGGCGACGGCATCAACGATGCGCCGGCCCTGGCGGCGGCCGATGTCAGCTTTGCCATCGGCGCCGGTTCCGACGCCGCGGTGGAGGCGGCGGATTTAACATTGATTCGTAGCGACCTGCTTGGGGTGGTGGACGCAATCGACCTATCGGCGGCCACCTTGGGGAAAATCCGGCAAAATCTTTTCTTTGCATTCATCTACAATGTGGCGGGAATTCCTCTGGCGGCCATGGGCTTGCTTAATCCGGTGGTGGCGGGGGCTGCCATGGCGATGAGTTCGGTGTCGGTGGTGTCGAACTCGCTGCTGTTGAAGCGCTGGCAGCCGGGCCGCTGAAAGGAAGCGACGACAAGGGGTTTCGATGACGACTGGAGTCGGAGGGAAGTCGGTTGTGCTGGAAGATGCGGGGAAGGGTAAAGACAAGGGCGGTCAGCCGGCGTTGACGGAACAGGAATCGATGTTCCGGACGACGATGGAGGCTGCGCAGGTCGGCATCTTCGTCTTGCAGGATGGGCGTTTCAAGTACGTCAATCCCTACCTGACGCGTCTCCTCGGCTATAGCGCCGAGGAAATGATCGACGGCATGGGGCCGCTCGATGTGGTCGCTCCCGAGTTGCATGCCTTCGTCGTCGACCAGATGCGGGCCAGCGCCGCCGGTGCCAACGGGCATTACTACGAAATTTCCGTCGTGCGCAAGGATGGCTCGGTGTTTCCGGCCATGGTCTACGGCGCGCCGTCGAGCTTCGACGGCCGGCCGGCCTCGGTCGGAACCCTGCTCGATATTTCCGCCCAGAAGGCGGCGGAAAACCGCATCCGCGAACTGGCCGACTACGACGTGCTGACCGGCCTGCCCAACCGTCGCCTGTTGCGCGAGCGTTTTGTCCTGTTGCTGGCGGCGGCCGAGCGCGAAAAGAGCGAAATCGCCGTGATCTTTCTCGATCTCGATCATTTCAAGCGGGTCAACGACTCGCTCGGCCACAGCGTTGGCGACGAACTCCTGGTCGAAGTGGCGCGCCGGCTCGATACGGTCGTGCGGCGCATCGATACGGTGGCCCGGCTCGGTGGCGACGAGTTCATTTTTGCCATGCCAGGTTTTCATACGGCGGCGGCCGCCGAAGTGGCGCGGCGCATCATCGATGTCTTTGCCCGGCCGTTCGAAGTGGCGGGGCATGAGCTGACCGTCACGCCATCGCTCGGCATCAGCATTTACCCGCACGACGGGCAGGATCTCGAAACCCTGCTCAAGAATGCCGACACGGCGATGTACCGGGCCAAGGAAATCGGCCGCAACACCTTCCAGTTTTACGCCACCGAGATGAACACGGCGACGCTCGACCGCCTGCTCATGGAAAGCAATCTGCGGCGCGCCCTGGTGCAGGGTGAATTCATCCTCCAGTACCAGCCGCTGGTCAATCTGCGCAGCGGCCTGGTGATCGGCGTCGAAGCGCTGATCCGCTGGCAGCACCCGGAACTCGGCACGATCATGCCGGACAACTTCATCCATGTCGCCGAAGAAACCGGCCTGATCAACCCGATCGGCGACTGGGTCCTGTGTGAAGCCTGTCGCCAGGCCAAAGCCTGGTGCGACGAGGGGTTGCCGTCGCTGGTCGTCGCCGTCAACGTGGCGCCCGTGCAGTTCCGCCAGCCGGGTTTTGTTGAAATGGTCGCCGGCGCACTGGCCGCCTCGGGGCTTGAGGCCAGCCTGCTCGAACTGGAACTGACCGAGCGCACGGTGATGCACGATGCCGACATCAATCTCGGCACCCTATCGGCGCTGCATCGCATGGGCGTCGAACTGTCGCTCGACGATTTCGGCACCGGCTACTCCTCGCTCGCCTATCTCAAGCGTTTCCCGGTCGGCAAGCTCAAGATCGACCGTTCCTTCGTCAACGATCTGGAAACCGATCCCGACGACTGGGCCATCGCCTCGACCATCGTCAGCATGGGCCGCAGCCTGCGCATGACCGTGCTCGCCGAAGGCGTCGAAACTGCCGAACAGTTGGCGCAATTGCGTAAAATGGGCTGCGATATGGCGCAAGGCTACTATTTCAGTCGGCCGACATCGGCTGCCGGCATAGCCGAAATCCTGCGTCAGCAACCCTTCGTGAATAGGTAAATGGCATGGAAAATACAATCATCAAGGTCGGTGGCATGAGCTGCCAGGGCTGCGTCAAGAACATCGGCGGCGTACTTGGCGGCATGGCCGGCGTGGCCAGCGCCGACGTCTCGCTGGAGGCAGGCGAAGCCAAAGTCGCTTTCGATCCGCAGGCCGTGACGCGCGAGGCGCTGGTCGCTGCCATCGAAGATGCCGGCTTCGACGCTGAATAAAAATCAAACAACAGTATTTCGAGAGAACAGCCGTGCCTGAAGAAAAAATCAGATTGACCCAGCTTTCCCATGGCGGCGGCTGCGGCTGCAAGATCGCGCCCGCCGTCCTCCAGCAGATTCTCGCCGGCGCCCCGTCGGGCATCATTCCGCCGCAACTTCTGGTCGGCACCGAGACCAGCGACGACGCCGCGGTTTATCAGATCAACCCGCAGCAGGCCATCGTCGCGACCACCGATTTCTTCATGCCGATTGTCGACGACCCCTACGACTTCGGCCGCATCGCCGCCACCAACGCCATCTCCGACGTCTACGCCATGGGCGGCACGCCGCTCTTCGCGCTGGCCATCGTCGGCATGCCGGTCAACACCCTGCCGCTGGAAACCATCGGCAAGATTCTGCAAGGTGGCGAAGCCGTCTGCCGCGCCGCCTGCATCCCGATTGCCGGCGGCCACACCATCGACTCGGTCGAACCGATTTACGGCCTGGTCGCCATCGGCATCGTCAATCCGGCCCACCTCAAGCGCAACAGCGGCGCCAAACCGGGCGACAAACTGATCCTCGGCAAGCAGCTCGGCGTCGGCGTCTATAGCGCGGCACTCAAGAAAGACCTGCTCCACGCCACCGATTACGACGCCATGGTCGACACCACCACCCAGCTCAATACGCCAGGGCCGATGCTGGCCTGTCTCGACGGCGTTCATGCCGTCACCGATGTCACCGGCTTCGGCCTGGCCGGCCATCTGCTCGAAGTGTGCAAAGGCAGCAATGTGCGCGCCACCGTCAATTACGCCGACCTGCCGCTGCTCCCCCGCGCCCGCGAATTTGTCGACGCCGGCCACATGACCGGCGCCTCCGGCCGCAACTGGGGCAGCTACGGGGAGTACGTGACTTTGGCGGACAACCTCGACAGTGCAGCCAAAACCCTGGTCACCGACCCGCAAACCTCGGGCGGACTGCTTGTTTCATGCACGGCTGAAACGGTGACGGAAGTGTTGTCGCTGTTCCTGCAGCAGGGGTTCTCGCATGTTTCGGTGATTGGGGAGATTGGCGAGGGCGAAGTGGGGGTTGATGTTGTTTGACTAGGCTCTGCCCAGGCTGGGGTTAGGGGAGTTGGCTTGGGGTTCCGCCCTTGCGGGGCGTCTCACTTTCTTTTGCTTCGCCAAAAGAAAGTAAGCAAAGAAAAGGCGACCCTGGGGCGGTGCCCGCTGCGCGGGTTCCCTGCGCTACTCGGGGCTGGCGGGGGCTGCGGAACTCGGGCTTCGCCCTCAGACAGTCCTCGCCCTTTTTCCGCCAGCCCCTGCGTTGCTCGGCACCTTCCAAGGGGCCCGGAAACCAACCCCCTCCCGGCCTCCCCCTTGTCAAGGGGAGGAGCGAGGCGTCCACGCTCGAGCAGCGGATTTCATTTTTGGGCATTTTTTCGGGTTGACCGTAGGAATGCCAATTCAGGGCGCACCGGTTGAGCCCGGACGCCTTTCGGGTCCCCATGAGAGGCGCTGAGCAACGCAGGCGGGCCGGGGGCCTTCGGCTGGCGTTGTCTGAGCCGCAGGCGAGTTTAGCCAGCCGGCGAAGCAAGAAAAAGTACGCCCGCCAGCAAGGCGGAACCCCAAGCCAATTAACCAAACCCCAAGCCAATTAACCGGGAAATCCCCAAATAACCGGAACCCCAAGCCAAATCAGGCAACCGCCGGCAATTTCTCCACCCAGATATGCCGCGCAACAGCATGTTCCAGCGCCAGTTCCACCTCGTCGGCGAGAATCACCGTCATCGGCCGTTGCTGCAGCAGCCGGATGCTGCGCCCGATGGCCAGCCCGTAGGCGGTCAGTTGCTCACGCTGCAGCGGGTCGATTTCCTCGCCCAGGCCGGCGAGGCGGACTTCGCTGCCGGGCGGGATGAAGGCGAGAGGAAGGCGGGCTTCGTGGGCGGGGCTCATGACCAGACGGCGCGGAGGAGGAGGTTGAAGAGGCCGCCGACGAAGAAGGCGAAGGGGACGATGATGGCGACCATGCCGAGGGCGATCTTGGTGCCTTGTTCCTTGATCATCATCATGAGGCTGGCGAAGCAGGGGATGAACAGGGTGATGGTGATCATCCCGACCACCGCCTGAATCGGGCTCAGGCTGTGGGCCATGGCGAACAGGCCGGTGGCGCCGAAGTCGCGGCGCAGGAAACCCATGACGAAGGCGGCCGAGGCTTCTTTCGGCAGGCCGAGCCAGCCGGACACCAAGGGTTCGCCGGCTTCGATGATGGCGGGCAGCGCGCCGGATTTATCCAGCGCAAACATGATGAAGGTGCCGAGCAAAAAGAGCGGGATGACTTCGATGAGGTACCACTTGAGCCGGCCGCCGGTTTTCTTGAGCACGTTGGCGAAGATCGGCAGGCGCATCGGCGGCAGTTCGGTGACGAGCGGGATGCGCCGGCCGGGAATGAGCCTGGCGGCGAGGAAGCCGGAGAGCAGCAGGACGGCGACCATGGCCAGCGCCCAGATGACGACGGCCGTGAAGGAAACCCCGCCGAGCATGCCCAACACAACGCCGAGTTGCGCCGAACAGGGGATGGCCAGGGCGAGCAGGAAGATGGTGATCATCCGTTCGCGCGGGCTGTGCAGGATGCGCGTGGTCAGCGTGGCCATCGTCACGCAGCCGAGGCCGAGAACCATCGGCAGCACGGCGCGGCCGTTGAGGCCGATCAGCGAAAACAGACGGTTGGCGATGACCGTCAGGCGCGGCAGGTAGCCGGAGTCCTCAAGCACGCCGAAGGCGAAGAAGAAGGTGGTGACGATGGGCAGGATGAGGGCCAGCGCGTAGGTCATGCCCATGGACCACAGGCCGTACTGGCCGACCAGCAAGTCCTGCACCCAGCCGGGGCCGGCCAGGGCGCCGACCAGCGTGGTGAAGGCGGGATTGAGGATGCCTTCGAACAGGTCTTTTTCGAGTAGCCCGACGAGTACCGTGGCGCCGAAAACGCCGACGAATTGATAGACAGCGTAGAGCACGCCGAGCAGGATGGGCCCGCCCCAGACGGGATGGACGACGTACTGGCCGAGGCGTTGCGAGAGCAGCGGGCTGCTCTTGACGGCACGCTGGATGACGCTGGCGGCCAGCGCATCGGCCGCTTCGGTGCGTTCGCGGGCGAGCAGGGCGGGGAGGTCGCCGTCGGCATGGTCGATTGCGTTTTTGCGCAAATTTTCCAGTTGACCGTGGGAATCACCGGCCTGCTCGATCAGCCAGTCGGCGACGACCGAATCGCCGCCAAGATAAAGAATCGCCAGTCCGCGCGCCGCCAGTTGCGGATGCGGGGCGAGGCGGGTGATGGACTCGGCCATGGCGGCAATGTCAGCCTCGATTTCCGGGTCGTAGCGCAGCAGCGCTTCGGCGGGCCGGGCGTGACCGAGGCCGTGGGTCAGTTCGCCGATACCTTCGCCGCCGGTGGCGACGGTGGCCAGCACGGGGATGCCGAGTTCTTCGGAGAGCGCCGCGGTATCGACGACGACGCCGCGCGCTGCTGCCTCGTCGTGCATGTTGAGGGCCAGCACCATGGGCACGCCGAGTTCGGCCAGCAGGGCGGTCAGGGTCAGCGTGCGACGCAGGTTCTTGGCGTCGCCAACCTGGACGAGGCAGCGCGAGGATTCGTTGAGCAGGGCGCGCATGGTCGCCCGTTCGTCATCGCTGCGCGAGGGCAGGGCGAGCACGCCGGGGGTGTCGAGGAGCATCGCCTCGCGGTCGAAACGGGCGCTGGCGCGGGTGACTTCAACGGTGGTGCCGGGGTAGTTCGAAACGTTGACGTAAGCGCCGGTCAGGCGGTGAAAGAGGACGGATTTCCCGACGTTGGGATGGCCGACGAGCAGGATGGCGTTGGCGGCAGAGGCGGTGGTGGTCACGTTTAAAGGATTTCTGGTCTTGCCGGGGAGACCGTCACTCTACGCCGGTTTGAAAAGGGGTTTGCTGATCCAGGGCAAGTTTTGGCCGGCTGAATGCTACGGTCGACCGGAAATTTCGCGCAAAACCGGAATCCGCGCTCAGGCGGCGAGCGGAAGGCAGGCGCTGGCATGGGCATCACACTGACGCGCCTCCTTCAAGCACTCGTGGGCGCACGAGGCACAACGGCCGCAATCCATGGTGACGCCGAGCTCGCGCCGCAGGTCGCCCAGAGTGCGGGCGCCACCGCGGGCGGCTTCGTGAATCTGACGGTCGGTGACTGCCTTGCAGACGCAGACGTACATGAACTGCCTCCTCAATTGCGTTTAATGCGAACAATTCTCATTTTCACCGCCTGGTCAAACGGAGTGTCGTGTTTGCGACAAACGACAGCGTCGATATAGAAGGTGAGCAATTCGCGAGCCAGTATGGGCGGAAACGAAAAAGCCGCAGACTGGCTGCGGCTTTTCGCGGGACGATGTCGGAAAAGCCTAGCCTTCGCCCGGCTCCATGTGCGCCTGCAGGTAGTTCGGCAGCGTCACATCCTTGATCAGCGTCTGCTGGGTTTCCAGCCAGTCGATGGCTTCCTCGCAATGTTCGAGCAGTTCCTCGAGCAGGTCGCGGCTGACGTAATCCTGCAGTTCCTCGCACAGGGCGATGCTTTCGACCAGCAAGGGGCGCTGGATCTCGCGTTCATACTTGAGATCGCCGGCCAGGCATTCGACGACATGCTCGCCGATCAGCAACTTGCCGAGATTTTGCAGGTTGGGCAGGCCTTCGAGGAAAAGCACGCGCTCAATGATCTTGTCGGCCTCCTTCATGACGCGGATCGACTGCTTGTACTGGTAGTCGTTGAGCTTTTCCAGCCCCCAGTTGCGGAACATCCGGGCATGCAGGAAATACTGGTTGATCGAAGTCAGCTCGTTCTTGAGCACCTTGTTGAGGGCCTCGATGACTTTCTTGTCGCCTTTCATCGTCGTCGCTCCTTACGCCGGCTTGCCCGAGCCCATCTGGCTCTGCAGGTAATTGGGCAGGCCGACCAGATCGATCAGTCTGAGCTGCTTTTCGAGGAAATAGGCGTGGTCCATTTCGGTA
>PHCH01000170.1 GCA_002840785.1 Betaproteobacteria bacterium HGW-Betaproteobacteria-4
CGCGATTTCCTTGTACACCGCCATCACGGCTTCCTCGATCGGCTCCATCGCGTGTTCGCCGTTCGGCGCGATGCCGGCGGCTTCCAGCTTGGCCCAGGGCTCGTAGCCGACCTTGGAGCAGAGCACGACTTCGCAGCCTTCGAGCACGCGGATGTTGCGGTCGAGCAGCGATTCGGTTGCGCCAGCCTCGGCCACGTCGCCGTCACCGCAGCTATCCATGCCGCCGCAGTAGAGCTCGGTCTTGCGATGGCTCATGAAACGCACGCCAGCCGGCGAAGCTTCGTAGATCAGGAACTCCTTGGCATGACCGAAGTGCTCGGCAACGACGCCGTTCTTGCCGGCTACCGCCATGAGCACCGGGCGGGCATCGGCCGGAATGCCGAGTGCTTCGGCCTTCGGCTTGACGATGCCGCGCTTGGCGTCGAGCTTCTCGATGATCTCGTCGTGGACCACCTTGCGACGAACCATGGCGGCTTCGTAATCGACCTCCATGACGTCGATCTTGTCCATGGTAAATTCGTCGCCGCGATCTTCGCCGAGCAGGCCGACCGCATCGGCACGGCACTGGCGGCAGTGGCGCATCATCGCCATGTCGCCGGCACAGGCGTCCTGCAGGTCCTGCAACTGTTCCGGCGTCGGTTCCGGCTGTTCCATGATGCCGTAGTAGGTGCCGTGTTCAGCTTCGGCGATCAGCGGCATGACGTTGTGCAGGAAAGCGCCCTTGGCCTTGACGATCTTCGAGACTTCCTTGAGATGCTCGTCATTGACGCCCGGGATCAGCACCGAGTTGACCTTCACCAGGATGCCCCTGTCGGTCAGCATCTGCAGACCGAGCTGCTGCTGTTCGATCAGAATGCGTGCGCCTTCGACGCCGAAGATGCGTTTGTTCTCCCAGAAAATCCACGGGTAGATCTTGGCACCCACTTCCGGATCGACGCAGTTGATGGTGATCGTCACGTGGTCGATGTTGTGCTGGGCAATACGGTCGACATACATCGGCAGGTTGAGGCCGTTGGTCGACACGCAGAGTTTGATGTCCGGAGCGCGCGCCGAGAGCTCTTCAAAAGTCTCGAAAGTACGGCCCGGGTTGGCGAGGGGGTCGCCAGGTCCGGCGATGCCGAGTACCGTCATCTGCGGGATTTCGGCGGCAACGGCGAGCACCTTGTTGATCGCCTGTTTCGGCGTCAAGACTTCGGAAACGACGCCCGGACGGGATTCGTTCGAGCAGTCATACTTGCGGTTGCAGTAATTGCACTGGATGTTGCAGGCCGGGGCCACGGCAACGTGCATG
>PHCH01000171.1 GCA_002840785.1 Betaproteobacteria bacterium HGW-Betaproteobacteria-4
CAGCGTGCTGACGCCGGTGCGCTTGCCGATGATCTGGTTGATCACGCCGAGGTGGTGGCTGTACTGGCCGGTCATGCCGCAGATCAGGCCGTCGGCGTAGCCGAGCTTGAGCAGCATGGCGCCGATCACCGTCGGCTTGCGCCGCATCGACTCCTTGGCGATGGCCGGGGTGATGCCCTGGCGGGCCATGGCCTTGTGATAGGCCGTCCAGCACTCACGGTAACGCTCGTCGGATTCCGGATTGACGATGTCGAAATCGACACCCGGCTTGATGCGCAACTTGGCTTTTTCCAGACGATGCTCGATGACACCCGGACGACCGATCAGGATAGGACGGGCGAATTTTTCTTCGATGATGACCTGGGTGGCGCGCAGCACGCGTTCGTCTTCACCTTCGGCAAAGATGATGCGCTTGCCCTTGGCCTGACGGGCGGCCTGGAAGATGGCGCGCATGCCGACGCCGGTGTGATAGACGAATTCGGACAACTTGGCGCGGTAAGCGGCCCAGTCGGTGATCGGGCGCGTCGCGACACCGGAATCGATGGCGGCTTGGGCGACAGCCGGCGCGATCTTGACGATCAGGCGCGGATCGAATGGGGTCGGGATCAGGTATTCCGGGCCGAAGTTGAGGTCGCGGCCGGGGTAGGCCATGGCCACTTCGTCGGTCGCCTCGGCTTCGGCCAGTTCGGCGATGGCGCGCACGGAAGCCAGCTTCATTTCTTCGGTAATGCGCGTGGCACCGACATCGAGCGCGCCGCGGAAAATGAACGGGAAGCAGAGGACGTTATTGACCTGGTTCACGTAGTCGGAGCGGCCGGTGGCGATGATCGCGTCCGGGCGGACTTCCTTGACCAGTTCCGGCATGATTTCCGGGGTCGGGTTGGCCAGCGCGAAAACCATCGGTTTGTCGGCCATTTGGACGACCATGTCCTGCTTGACGACACCGGCAGCGGAGAGGCCGAGGAAGATGTCGGCACCGACCAGCGCTTCGCCGAGCGTGCGCTTGTCGGTGTTCTGGGCGTAGCGCGCCTTGGTCTCGTCCATGCCGCCCGGGCGACCGACGTAGATGACGCCCTTGGAATCGCAAATCGTGATGTTCTCGCGCTTGACGCCGAGATCGCACCAGAGGTTAACGCAGGAAATGGCGGCAGCGCCGGCGCCGGAAACGACGACCTTGACCTCGTCGATCTTCTTGCCGACGACCTTCAGGCCGTTGAGCATGGCGGCGCCGGAAATGATCGCGGTGCCGTGCTGGTCATCG
>PHCH01000076.1 GCA_002840785.1 Betaproteobacteria bacterium HGW-Betaproteobacteria-4
CTGCATCGAAAAATGCCCGACCGAGGCCCTGGTCATGAAACCGGTGCCGGTCACCCTGCAACACTGGGTCATGCCCAAACCTGCCGCTGCGTGAGATAGACATGGGATTCATGAACCTCTTCAAGCACTTCCTCGGTGACGACTGGGGCGTGCATCCGGACGACCACAAGCGGCCGGCGGCCGATCAGGCCGTGCGCGTCATGCCGGTCCCAGCCAAACTCTACCTGCCCCTGCAACAGCACCTCGGCGGCCCGGCCCGGCCGGTCGTGCTGGTCGGCCAGAAGGTCAAAAAGGGAGAGTTGATCGCCGAGGCGCAGGGCATGGTCTCGGCGCCGATTCACGCCCCGACTTCCGGCACGATTGCTGCCGTCACCGAAATCACCGCGCCGCATCCCTCCGGCCTGACGCTGCCGGCGATCATTCTCGAGGCCGATGGCGCCGACGAGTGGATCGACCTGCATGGCTGCGCCGATCCTTTTGCCCTCGATCCGGCCGAAGTCGGCAAGCGGGTGGCCGCGGCCGGCGTCGTCGGTCTCGGCGGCGCCGCCTTCCCGTCGGCCGTCAAGCTGATCGGCGCCTCGAAGGCCAAGGTCACGACGCTGGTCATGAACGGCGGCGAATGCGAACCCTACTTGTCGTGTGACGACCGCCTGATGCGCGACGCCGCCGCCGGCATCGTCGATGGCATCCGCATCATGCTCCACGCCACGGGCGCCAAGGTGGCGCTGGTCGGCATCGAAGACAACAAGCCGGAAGCCATCGCCGCCATGCAGGCCGCGGCAGCCGGTTTCGACACGGTGCAGATTCGCCCGGTACCGGCCCGTTACCCGATGGGTTCGGAGAAGCAGCTTATTCAAGTCCTGACCGGCATCGAAGTGCCGGCCGACGGTCGCCCGGCCGATATCGGCGTCATCGTGCACAACGTCGGCACGGCGCTCGCCCTGCGCACGGCGGTGCGCGAAGGCAAGCCCCTGATCTCGCGGCTGGTCACGGTCAATGGCAACTGCGCCAGCCAGCCCGGCAATATCGAAGTCCGCGTCGGCACCCTGGCCGAAGAAGTCATCGCCTTCGCCGGCGGCCTCAAGGGTGACGGCCTCGGCCTGGCCCGCCGCGTCATGGGCGGCCCGATGATGGGCATGCAGATCCCGCACTGGCGCGTGCCGGTGGTCAAGGGCACCAGCGGCATCCTCGCCTTCGATGCGGCCGAAGTCGCCGAGCAGGAGCCGAATCCGTGCATCCGCTGCAGTTCCTGCGTCAAGGCCTGCCCGATGGGACTGCTGCCGCTCGAAATGAGTTCGCGGATTCGTAACGAAGCCTACGGCGAAGCCATCGACCTCGGGTTGAAGGACTGCATCGCTTGCGGCTGCTGCGCCTACGTTTGCCCGTCGAAGATTCCGCTGGTTCAGTATTTTGTTCATGCCAAGGGGGAATTGGCGGCGCAGGATCGGGCAAAGCTGCGGGGGGATGCGACGAAGAAGCTCGCCTTGCAGCGGCAGGAACGTTTGGAGCGGGAGGCTCGGGAGAAGGCGGAGGCCAATGCCAAGCGGAAGGCGGAGCGGGAAGCTGCCGCGGCTGCCAAGGCGGCGGCTGAGGCGGCTGCTTCTGCTGCTTCTGCGGGGCAGGGGGTGGTATGAATTTGGGGCGATTTCCTGCTGAATTGGCTTGGGGTTCCGCCTTGCTGGCGGGCGTACTTTCTTTTGCTTCGCCAAAAGAAAGTAGCCAAAGAAAAGGCGACCCCAAGGTCGGCGCCCTACGGGTTCCTTGCGCTACTCGGCAGGCCGGGCGGCTGGCTAAACTCGCCTGCGGCTCAAACAACGCCAGCCGACTGCCCCCGGCATCCCTGCGTTGCTCAGCGCCTCTCATGGGGACCCGAAAGGCATTCCTACGGTCAACCGGGAAAAAAGCCCAAAAATGAAATTGACGCCCGGTTCCGCACGGACGCCTCGCTCCTCCCCCTGACAAGGGGGAGGCCGGGAGGGGGTTGGTTTCCGGGCCCCTTGGAAGGTGCCGAGCAACGCAGGGTCTGGCGGAAAAGGGGCGAGGACTGTCTGAGGGCGAAGCCCGAGTTCCGCAGCCCCCGCCAGCCCCGAGTAGCGCAGGGAACCCGCGCAGCGGGCACCGACCCAGGGTCGCCTTTTCTTTGCTTACTTTCTTTTGGCGAAGCAAAAGAAAGTGAGACGCCCCGCAAGGGCGGAACCCCCCGTCAAATGGGCGGAACCCCATGCCAATCCGCCAGAATCCCGGTGCTTGAAAAGCACCAAACCGGAGCCCCCGCATGAATACGGCCACCCTGACCGCCCAGCCGGTCGCCTCCCCCCATGCCCATGGCGGCAACTCGGTCACCCGCACCATGTTCCGCGTCCAGATGGCGTTGGTGCCCGCCACGCTCTACGGCTTCTGGCTGTTCGGCTGGCCGGCTTTCTTCCTGTGGCTGCTGACCATCCTCTCCTGCCTCGGTTTCGAGGCCCTGTCGCTCAAGCTCATGGGCGTCACCCGCATCAAGCGCACCTTGTTCGATGGTTCGGCCCTGCTCACCGGCTGGCTGCTGGCGATGACGCTGCCGCCCTGGGCGCCGTGGTGGGTGGCCGTGCTTGGCGGGTTCATTGCCATCGTGATCGGCAAGCAGGTTTTCGGTGGGGTCGGGCAGAACGTCTTTAATCCGGCCATGGTCGCCCGCGTTGCGCTGCTCGTTTCCTTCCCGCTGCCGCTCACCCAGTGGGTGTCGCCGCTGCCGATGAGTGCCGGGGCGACGCCGGATTTCGTCGCCAGCTTGCGCATTTTCCTGACCAGCCTGCCGGTGCCCGACGCGATGACCAGCGCCACGCTGCTCGGCCACGCCAAGACTGAACTGGCGCGCGGCATCGATCTCGGCCAGGCGCTCGGGGCGGGGCCGGCCTTGTCCTTGATCGGCATGCGGGCCGGCAGTTTCGGCGAATCGGCGGCGTTGCTCATCCTCTGTGGCGGCCTCTACCTGCTGATCACCCGCGTCATCACCTGGCATACGCCGCTGGCCGTGCTGGCTGGCGTGGCGATCCCGGCGGCGATTGCCCACGGGGTCGATCCCGGCCGCTTCCTGTCGGTTGAAGCGCACCTGCTGTCCGGCGCGCTGGTCCTCGGCGCTTTCTTCATCGCCACCGATTACGTGACTTCGCCGAACACGGCCGGCGGGCAGATCGTCTTCGGGCTGGGCATCGGTTTCCTCACCTGGGTCATACGCAGTTTTGGCGGCTACCCCGAGGGCATGGCCTTTGCCGTGCTGCTCATGAACGCGCTGACGCCGGTCATCGACCGCTTCGTCAAGCCGCGGGTTCTCGGGCGCGACCGCAAGGGCAAGCCGCTCGACATTCCGGAGAACGCCTGATGAATCTCGACGCCATTCGCGACAAACTGGCCTACCAGCCCTTGCTGCTCGGTCTCGTCGCCCTGATCGCCAGCGGTGCGCTGGCGGTCGTTTCCGACGCCACCGGGCCGGCCATCGCGGCGGCCGAAGCCAAGGACTTGCGTGATTCGCTATCGGAGGTGTTGCCGGCCGGGCTGGCCGACAACGATTTCCTGAAGGATACGGTCGACCTGCAAAAAGACGGCAAAACGGTGACCGTCTATCGCGCCCGCCACGGCAGCGAGATCAAGGCGGCGCTGTTCAAGGTGGCCGAGCGCGGTTACGGCGGCGACATCCAGGTGCTCATGGCGGTGGACATGGCCGGCCGGACGCTCGGCGTGCGCGTCCTCAAGCACACCGAAACGCCGGGCCTGGGCGACAAGATCGAGGCCAAGAAGGACGACTGGGTGCTGGCCTTCAACGGCAAGTCGCTCGGCGAGCCGGCGCCGGACAAGTGGGGCGTCAAGAAGGACAACGGGGTCTTTGACCAGTTCGCCGGCGCCACCATCACGCCGCGCGCCGTGGTCAAGGCGGTCAAGGGCGGGCTGGAGTTCTTCACTGCCCGCAAGCAGGAAATCACCGGTTAGGAGCATGCGATGAGCGATACGCAAACGAACTACGGCGAAATCGTCAAGAACGGCCTCTGGGAACAGAACGTCGTTTTCGCCCAGATGCTGGCGCTGTGCCCGCTCATGGCGGTGACGACGAGCGGCACCAACGGCCTCGGCATGGGATTGCCACGCTGGTCACCATCGTCGACATGGCGATGAACGCCTGGCTGCACGAGCTGTACAAGGTGCTCGGCCTGTTCATTGCGCTGATCGTCGTCAATTGCGCCATCCTCGGCCGTTCCGAATCCTTCGCCGTCAAGAATGGCGTCGCCGCCAGCGCCGTCGACGGCCTGGCCATGGGCCTCGGCTTTACTGGCGCGCTGGTCCTGCTCGGCCTGGTCCGCGAATTCCTCGGCTCCGGCACGCTGTTCGCGCAGGCCTCGCAACTGCTCGGCCCGGCCTTCTCGTTTCTCGAAGTGAAAATCCCCGGTTACGGCGGCGCCCTGCTCATGATTCTGCCGCCCGGCGCCTTCGCCGCGCTCGGCTTCCTGCTCGCCGGCAAGCGCCTCATCGACCGCCGGCTGGCCGAGCGCGAGGCCGCCCGCGCCGCCGTCGCAGCGGCATAAGGAGGACAGACATGCAGATCGGCGTTGCCTATTCCGAACCGGGCCAGCAAATCTGGCTCAACATCGAGGTTCCCGACGAAACGACCGTGGCCGAGGGCATCGAGCGTTCGGGCATCCTCAAGCAGTTCCCGCACATCGACCTGACGACCCAGAAAGTCGGCGTCTTCGGCCGCCTGGTCAAGCTCGACGCCGCCCTCAAGCCGGGCGACCGCATCGAGATCTATCGCGGCATCATCGCCGACCCGGAAACCGTGCCACGCAAGGACATGGACAACGACTGAAGGCGTCGGTGGCCGGTTGCTACGGTCAACCGGGAAAAAAAGGCAAAAAATGAAAGGCGGCTCCGGTCGCCTTTTTTCATGTCGGCTTTGCGACAAAAACAGGCCGTTTTTGCGCACCATTCCAGTGCCAAAAAATCAATACTAACTACATGATAAAAAACGAAAAAGCGGTCATATAATGCGCCTCCCGAATCGATCGAACAGGTATCAATTTATGACGCAAGAAATTTCCGGAAATGCCCTGGCCCGCATTGGCGAAACGCATGGCTATCTTTTTGATGGCGATTCCGTCCAGATGCTCGGCGCCGCATCGCAATGGGCGCTGCAGTTGTGGAGCAGCGTGTCGGGCTTTCCGGAGCAGCAACTGGCTGGCGTCAAGGTTGCCGAGCTGCCCGTTTATCCGGCGGCCGGCCAGCAAAGCCTGGCGGCGACCGTCGCCGCTACGCCGCCGGCCGGCTCCGACGAGCAGAATGTCGCGCTGGCCCTGGTTTTCTGGGACGAAAACGGCCAGCCGACCGTCGCCGATGTAGCCGTTTATCCGCTGGCCGAGAGCTTCGTCCAGCCCAAGCTGGCCGGCAACCTCAGCGTTGCCCTGGCCGACGGCCTGGCCACGATCAAGGTCGACGCCATCGAAAACCCGCGCCCCGAAGACAACCTGAGCGGCACCCTGGCCCTCGAACTGTGGGCGCTCGACGCGCCCTATGCCGGCGGCAGCTGGCAGGGCATCCCGGTAGCCAGCGTCATCCTCGGCGTGCTCGGCGGCGGCAACAGCCTGATCGACAGCCATTTCGTCGTCCCCGCCGCGGCGCCGGAAGGCCCCGGCGTCCTGACCCTGATGCTGCGCGAATGGGGCCCGCTCGGCTACGTGACGCGCGACTACTGCAATCTTTCGCTCGAAGCGCCGGCCAAGGCCAAGCCCAAGGCCGCCGCCCCGAAGGCCAAGGCGAAGTCCACGCCTGAAGCGAAGCCGGTAGCCGACAAGGTCGCCAAGGCCAAGCCGGCCGACAAGACCCCCGCCAAAAAAGCCAAGGCCGCGGCCGCCAAGGGCCTCGCCCTCAACGCCGCCAGCGAGGCCGAACTGCTCAGCATCAAGGGCCTCACCGCGACCGTGGCCAAGGCCATCGTCGCCGGTCGTCCCTATGCCGCGCTCAGCGAACTCGGCAAGATCAAGGGCGTCGGCCCCCGGTTTGTTCGCCAGGTGCAGGACCTGGCGTGTCACCGAGCCGAGGGCGGCCAGCCCCGGAAATTCAATTCCAATTTTTGCCATTTTTCCCGGTTGACCGTAGCAATCCCGGTCAAGGCCCCGACGCGTCCATTTCGCCCGCTAACCTCAGCCGAGTCGGAAAAGTTCCCGGTTACATCGCATTTTCCGTGAAATAACTCACATATTTCACGGATTGATGATGAAGGGATACCTGTTTGGTATTAATATTTGTCGCCTTTTGGCGACTATTTCTGAAAAAAATACCAAATATAATGCCGCTTCTTCATTGGAATTCCCGTTCCGGCCTGTTGGCCACGCTTTTTTTTCCTGTTTGTCTCATCGCCCATGCCGCCGGCCCGGCGCCTGTTCCCGATGATCAACTGATCCGCCAGCAGCAGCGCGAACGCGTCCAGCAAGAACAACAAGACAAAGCCCCCGACGTTCGCCTCCAGAGCAAAGCCCCCGACGAAGCCGCCGAAAAGCTGCCCGAGGACGAAACCCCCTGTTTCACCATCAACCGGCTCACCCTCCGCGGCGACGACGCCGGTCAATTCGCCTGGGCGCTGGCCGCCGCGACGGCCAACGGCGATTCCCCGCTTGGCAGCTGCCTGGGTACGAATGGCATCAACCTCGTCATGAAGCGCATCCAGAACGCCATCATCAAAGAGGGCTA
Organism: Betaproteobacteria bacterium HGW-Betaproteobacteria-4; assembly: GCA_002840785.1. GTDB lineage: Bacteria > Pseudomonadota > Gammaproteobacteria > Burkholderiales > Rhodocyclaceae > Azonexus. Next base: position 6,715 of record PHCH01000076.1, read on the forward strand.
CATCACGACGCGCGTTCTTGCCGAGCCGCAGGATCTCAAACACGGCACGCTTGATCTGACCATCATCCCCGGGCGCATTCGCGCCGTCCGTTTCGCCGAAGGCACAAACGACCGCGCCACCTGGCGCACGGCGCTGCCCATGGGGCCGGGCGACATCCTCAACCTGCGCGACATCGAGCAAGCCCTCGAGAAGATGAAGCGCGTGCCGACCGCCGAAGCCGACATCCAGATCACCCCGAGCGCCGGCCCCGACGCCAAACCCGGCGACAGCGACCTGGTCATCCGCTGGCAGCAGGCGATGCCGTTTCGCCTGACCCTCGCCGCCGACGACGCCGGCAGCAAATACACCGGCCGATACCAAGGCAGCCTTACCGTCTCCGCCGATCACCTGCTGACCCTGCACGACCTCTTCTACCTCACCCTCAATCGCGATCTCGACGATCAAGACAGCCGACACGGCACGCGCGGCAACACCGTCCATTACTCCCTGCCCATCGGCTACTGGCTGGTCAGCTTCACCAGCAGCAGCCACGACTATCACCAGGTCGTCCAGGGCAGCCTGCAGGACACCGTCTATAGCGGCACCAGCACCAACAGCGACCTGCGCCTGTCGCGCATCGTCCGGCGCGACGCCATCAGCAAGACCACCCTCGGCTTCCGTCTCTGGCAGCGCGAATCGAAGAACTACACCGACGACACCGAAGTCCGCCTGCAGCGCCGGCGCACCGCCGGCTGGGAAATCAGCCTGGCCGAACGCCGCTTCATCCACGACGCCACGCTTGACGCCAGCCTTGCCTACCGCCACGGCACCGGCGCCTTCGGTGCGCTCGATGCCCCCGAAGAAGGCGCCATGCCCGGCGCCTCGCGCCCGACCATCGTCAGCGCTGACCTCCAGCTCGTCGCCCCCTTCAACCTTGGCGGCCAGAGCCTGCGCTACAACGGCACGCTGCGCGCCCAGTGGAACGACAGCCCGCTCGTCCCGCAAGACCGCTTCGCCATCGGCGGGCGCTACACCGTGCGCGGCTTCGACGGCGAAACTCTGCTCTCGGCCGAACGCGGCTGGCTGCTGCGCAACGACCTCTCGGTGGCCCTCGGCGCCAGCGGCCAGGAACTCTACCTCGGCCTCGACTACGGCGAAGTCGCCGGCGCCGCCACCGAATACCTCGTCGGTCGCCGCCTGGCCGGCACCGTCCTCGGCCTGCGCGGCACCTTCAAGGGGCTGTCGACCGACCTCTTCATCGGCCAGCCCCTGAGCAAGCCCGAAGGCTTTCGCACCGCCGCCACCACCGCCGGCTTCAGCCTGACCTGGACGTTCTGAGCCATGCATTTCGCCAAGCAGCAACTCGATATCGTCGCCCCCGCCCTCTACCCGGAAAACTGGAGCGAAGCCGCCGCCCTGGGCAGTGCCGTCTGGCTTTGGCTGCACTCCGCCTCGCATCGCAACATGCCCTTGAACGGCCTGTCGGCCCTGCTGTTGCCGGCCATCACCCGGCGCCAGTTCCTGCTCGCCAGCCACAACGGCCAGCCTGTCGCCTACATCAGTTGGGCCAACTTCAGCGAAGAAGCCGAACAGCGTTACCTGAACCAGCATCCGCTGAACATGCCGGAAGGCGACTGGAACAGCGGCGAGCGAATGTGGATGCTCGACTGGGTTGCCCCCTTCGGTCACACCGCCGCCATGGCCCATCTCATCCTGTCGCAACTCTTCGCCGACCGCTGCTTCCGCACGCTCTATCACCGCGGCAACGAGCGGGGCATGCAGATCAAGCAGTTCCGGGGCCGGGCGCTATTGCCGATCGAAGCCGACCTCTGGTTTGAAACTCATCCTGTCGCAATGCACGGGGAACAACAAGCATGAACAAGCAGCTATTCCGCCTCGTCTTCAACAAGACCCGCGGCCAACTCATGGCCGTCGCCGAAAGCGCCACCAGCCATAGCGGCGGAGGGGATAGCCCGCGCCGCCGGCACTTGTCGGTTGCCAGCGAAGACGACAGCTTTAGCCTCAATCCGCTCACCCTCGCCGTCCTCCTCTTCCTCACCGGCACTGTCGGCCTCGTCGACATCGCCCACGCCCAGATCATCGCCGACCCCACTGCCGCCGCCCACCTGCGCCCGAGCATCGGCGTCGCCGGCAACGGCGTCCCCGTCGTCAACATCCAGACCCCGAGTGCCGCCGGCGTCTCGCGCAACGTCTACAGCCAGTTCGACATCCAGACCAACGGCGCCATCCTCAACAACGCCGGCAACAACGCCCAGACCCAGCTTGGCGGCTGGATCGCCGGCAACCCCCAACTCATCGGCGGCACGGCGCGCATCATCCTCAACGAAGTCAACGCCAGCGCCCCGAGCACCCTGCGCGGCTACCTCGAAGTCGCCGGCGACCGAGCCCAGGTCATCGTCGCCAACCCCGCCGGCATCACCTGCGACGGCTGCGGCTTCATCAACGCCACCCGCGCCACGCTGACCACCGGCACCCCCGTCATCAACGGCGGCAACCTCGACGCCTACCGCGTCGAAGGCGGCCACATCCGCATCGACGGCGCCGGCCTCGACAGTTCCCTTACCGACTACACCGACCTCATCGCCCGCTCGGTCCAGGTCAACGCCGGCCTCTGGGCCAACACCCTCAAGATCACCACCGGCGCCAACCAGGTCGACGCCGCCCACACCACCGCGACCCCCATCGCAGGCAGCGGCGCCACCCCGGCCTACGCCATCGACGTCGCCCAACTCGGCGGCATGTACGCCGGCAAGATCACCCTCGTCGGCACTGAAGCCGGCCTCGGCATGCGCAACGCCGGCACGCTCGGCGCCAGTGTCGGCGACGTGGTGGTTTCGGTCGATGGCCAACTCACCAACAGCGGCCGGATCGCCGCCCAAGGCGCCCTCGCGGTCAACGCCACCGATCTCGACAACAGCGCCAGCGGCCAAATCACCGCCGGTACCGCCGCCCGCCTCGACATCACCCACACCCTCACCAACCGCGGCCTCATCGACGCCAGCCAGACCCGCCTCAACGCCACCACCGTCAGCAACCTCGGCACTGGCCGTCTCTACGGCGACGACCTCGGCCTATCGGCCACCACCCTCACCAACGAGGCAGAAGGCGGCACAACCCCGGTCATCGCCGCCCGCCACCGCCTTGACCTCGGCCTCGCCACCCTCAACAACCGCGAAGGCGGCCAACTCTTCAGCGCCGGCGACCTCGCCATCGGCGGCAGCCTCGACGCCAACGGCCAGGCCACCGGCTCGGCCGGTACCGTCAACAACGACAGCGCCAGCATCGAAGCCCTCGGCCACCTCGCCATCGCCGCCCAGACCATCAACAACACCAACCTCCACTTCACCACCACCGTAGACGACACCGCCACCGCCCACACCGAATACCAGGGCAGCGGCTCGGCCACCCGCTACGCGGCCGGCACGGAAGGCGTCTACACCTTCGACGACGAATCCCTCCACCTGCACACCCCGGAGAACCCCTACATCGAAACCTGGTACGCCTATAACTACACCCGTACCACCAGCGTCCCCCGCGTCCTCACCTCCGCCCCGGCCGACATCCTCGCCGGCGGGGACATGACCCTCACCGGCACCGACCTCCTCAACGACCAAAGCCGGATCATCGCCGGCGGCACCCTCACCGCCAGCCTGACCAGCCTCACCAACACCGACGCCCCGGCCGAACACCGCATCACCGACAGCGGCACCCTCACCACCTACTGGCGCGACTTCCAGAAAGGCCGCGACAGCACCGGCAGCAGCACCATCGCCTACGCTCCGGCCCCCACCATCCAGAGCATCAGCCTCTCGCCCACCACCTATCAAGACAACACCACCCCCGTCGGCACCACCCCGGCCCCGACGCTCCCCAACAACGCCCTGTTCAGCCAGAACCCCAGCCCCAACGCCCGCTACCTCATCGAAAGCGACCCGCGCCTCACCAGCTACCGCACCTGGATCAGCTCCGACCTCATGCTCGCCCAGCTCGCCATCGACCCCGCCACCACCCAGAAACGCCTCGGCGACGGCTACTACGAACAAAAGCGCCTGCGCGAACAAGTCGCCCAACTCACCGGGCGACGGTTTCTCGAGGGCTACGCCAACGACGAAGCCCAATACCGCGCCCTCATGACCAGCGCCGTCACGCTCGCCCAAGCCTGGCAACTGATCCCCGGCGTGGCGCTCACCGCCGCCCAGATCGCCCAACTCACCAGCGACATCGTCTGGCTCGTCGAGCGCGAGCTCACCCTCGCCGACGGCACCACGCAAAAAGTCCTCGCCCCACAGCTCTACCTCGCGCCCAGAACCGGCGACCTCAGCCCGACCGGCGCCCTCTTTGCCGCCAACAACCTCCAGCTCAACCTCAACGGCGACCTCACCAACGCCGGCACCGTCGCCGGCCGGCAGATCGTCCAGCTCGCCGCCAACAACATCCGCAACCTCGGCACGATCCGCTCCGACAGCGTCAGCCTGAATGCCAGCACCGATCTGAACAATCAGGGCGGGCGCCTCGAAGCCACCGACAAGCTCAGCCTGCAAGCCGGCCGCGACATCACCGTCGCCAGCACGACCAACACCCAAAGCACCGCCCAAGGCAGCCGCACCCACCTCGACCGCCTCGCCGGCCTCTACGTCACCGGCAGCAGCGGCACCCTGAGCGCCATCGCCGGGCGCGACCTCAGCGTCAACGGCGCCGACGTCATCAACACCGGCAGCGGCACCACCACGCTCGCCGCCGGCAACAACCTCAGCCTCGGCGTCGTCACCGAGCGCAATGCGCAGAGCATCGTCTTCGATGGCCGCAACCATCTCAACACCACTAGCACCGCCGACCTCGGCACGACAATCCAAACCACCGGCGACCTCACCCTGCTCGCCGGCAACGACCTCGGCGCCAAAGCTGTCGACATCCAAGCCACCGGCAACGTCAGCCTGAGCGCCGGCAACGACATTTCCATCCTGGCCGGCCAAAACACCCAAACCATCGACGAAGCCACCCACCACGAAAGCAAGAGCAAAGGCTTCGGCGGCGCGCTCGAAAGCGCCCTGACCGCCACCGGCCGCACCACCAGCAGCAGCTTCAAGAGCGAACAAAGCGAAGTCGTCGCCAGCAGGATCAGCGGCCAGAACATCACCGTTCAGGCTAGCCGCGACACCACCCTCGAAGCAGCAAACCTCACGGCGCAAGAACAACTCAAGCTCACCGCCGGCCACGACCTCGACATCGTCTCGGCCGAACAGACCCTGAGCTCGAGCCAAGCCCGCACCGACCAACGCACCAACACCTTCGGCCTCGGCAAGAAGCGCCTCAAGGAAACCGAAGACATCAACCAGGTCCAGCAAGTCGGCAGCACCCTGAGCGGCAAGATGGTCGATCTCGTTGCCAACAACGACCTCACCGTCTCGGCCAGCCAGGTCGACGGCACAAACCAACTCAAGCTCACCGCCGGCAACGAAATCAAGATCCTCGCCGCCACCAACGTAGACGAGCACCAGCAAACCCGCGAATACCGCAACAGCGTGCTCGGCATGGATACCGTCATCCAGCCCTTCCAGGGCAAGAACGGCATCCAGAACAGCCTGGGCCTCGTCACCCCCAACTCCTACGTCAGCCCCGGCCGGGTCAAAGACAAGATCGACGGCGAAGTCGCCGACAGCGGCCGCACCGCCGCCCAAAGCCAACTGAGTGGTGGCGACATCCAACTCCAGTCCGGTAGCGACACCACCCTGCAAGCCCCGGTCATCGACGGCAACAGCCTCACCGTCACCGCCGGCGAAATCAACGGCGACGTCATCGACCCCAACGCCAAGCTCATCCTCCAGGGCGTCAAAGAAAACCGCAGCCGCAGCGTATCCGGCAGCGACCACAGCTTCATGTGGCAAAGCATGGCCGGGCAGGGCGGCAACAACGACACCCTCAAGATGCCGGAAATCCTGCTCAAAGCCCCGGCGCCAGAGAATCCCACGGTCAACCCGGAAAATGGCCCAAAACCAAAACCCGAGTTCAACGCCACCGGCGGCCTCGTCGTCGACGCCGTCGCCTTGCCCGGCACGGCGCAAGAAGCCAAGAAAGCCGCCGCCTCTGGCGAACCCGCCCAGCCGCCAGCTACCACCCCCCTCGACCTCAAAGCCCAAGCCCACGAACTTGCCCAACAACCCGGCATGGCCTGGCTCGACGACCTGACGAAGCGCACCGACGTGGATTGGAAAACCGTTCAACTGGTGCACGACAACTGGGACTACAAGCATTCCGGGCTGACGCCGGAAGGCGGGATTGTGGTGGCCATTGTGGTCGCCATCCTGACCTGGGGAGCCGGTTCCGGTCTGGCCGCGACAACGACGACGACGGCGGCCAACGGCACCGTTACCGCCACCACGGTCGGCGGGATGGCTGTATCCACCACCACAGCGGCCGGCGTCACCACCTACACTGCCCTGGGTGCCGCGCTCAATGCCGGCCTGACCACCCTGGCGACGCAAGCCGCCACCAGTCTGATCAACAATCAGGGCGATGTTGGGAAGGCCTTGCAGGATCTGGGCAGCCAGGACAGCATCAAGCAACTCGTCGCCTCGATACTGACGGCGGGCCTGACCACCGGCGTGAGTTCCGCTTATCTGCCGAACCCGGCAAATGCGACTTTCGCCCAGCGCTTTGGTATTTACGCCACCAAGGCCGCCGTCTCGGCTGGCGTCCAATCCGTCGTCTTCGGCACGCCGCTCTCGGAAACTGCCAAGACCGCCCTGGTCAACAGCCTGGCCCAAACCCTGACCAGCGAGATCGGCGACTGGGGCAAGAGTGATCCAGCACTGGTCGCCAAGACCCTCGCCCACGCCGTCGTCCAGTGCGCCGCCGCCAGCGTACAAGGCAACGACTGCGGTTCGGCCGCCCTGGGCGCGGCCACCGCCGAAGCGCTCAGCACGGTGCTCGACAAGGTCGAAGCCAGCACCAAGGCCGCCGGCTTCCAGCAAAGCCTCGGCGCCAGCATCGCCGGCATGGGCGCCATGCTCGCCGCCAGCCTCACCGGTAAAGACCCCATCACCGCCATGAATGCCGCGCAGATGGTCGATAACTACAATCGGCAGTTGCATCCGGATGAGGCGGCGCTCATCAAAACCAAAGCGAGTGAATATGCCGCTCGTCAGCACATCAGTACAGAGCAGGCCATTGCCGAACTAACTCAGCAGACCGAACAGAATATCGATACAGCCTGGGATACCCGACTTGGCTCGGACAATGCGGCTGCACAAGCATTCCTGAAAGAAATTGGCTTGGGTTCCTCAAGGGTTGATCCGCTAACCGGACAGCAATACCAACTCTTTACGGCGGATGCGGCGCAAAGAGACAACCACGCCATGTTTGCGCAGTACAGCAAGAGTAGTCCGCTGGTCCAAGCTGAACTTGATCTGGCGATGAACAAAGCTTACTTGCCACCTGGCGCCCAGACCGTCGAACAACAGAACCAGACCGGTTCCGACATGGCGCTCAACGATGCGGCGCGTGATTTCGGCAACATGAAGGCCCAGCCAGCCGTCGTGCAATGGGCAGTGCTCTCTGAATTGCGGAGTGCTCGACTGGAGGGCATGCAGAGTTACGCGGCGCTTAAAGAGGAACTCAACAGCCTTCCGTTGAGCCCGGAAACCACGCAGCGCCGAACGGAAATCTCCGCACAACTGGATTCCTTGGCACAGCGCGATAGCTTCTTGCTCTCGGCGGCAAAAAAGCAAATCCTCGACATGGGCTCGGCCGGAACAGCCAACCAGTTGATGCAGCGCGAGACCTACGAAGGTATGGGAGAATCCCTCGGGCTGGCGAGACTGAGCGGCAAAGGCATTAGCAGCGCGGAGATCAGCGGGCGTGTTGCGATGCTCAAGGGGGCTGTGGCCGAGGCCAATGCGGCTGTTGCCGAAGCCAAGGCGATTGCGCAGGCTAAGATCGAGAATGCTTTCTATCGGGATGGGGGAATAGCAGATCCGACAAAACCGATTTCAGTTACAGGCCCCTGGAAATCAACTGCGGAACTTACACCACCTGAAGCCGACACATTGATTCTCAGTAGTTTGCCAAGCAACAGTATTGTTTCAGGGCGGCTAATTGCCAACGTTGAAAACGCCAAGGAAATTGCCAATGGTTACCAGCCACCATACATTTCAGGGACACAGGTATTCGAAATTACGACGACCCAAACAGCAGAATTTGTTCGCGTATTTGGAGGCGGTTCAAGACAGGTTGGCTCTTGGGTCATGCGAGGCGAGGACGTCAAAGGCCTAACACCCGAACAAATAGCCAGCAAATTCAGCTTGCCACAAGTACCCACAATGATCGGTGACGTAACCATCCCTGCAGGCACCAAGTTCAACGTCAGTGCGGCCAATGGCATCTCACCTAATGCCGACAAAGGCATTTTGACCGGAGACAATGTTGGCGGTGGTGGAGTTCAGTTTCAAATCCAGATACCAAGTCGGAATTTAGACCCCGCTTGGTTTAGTAATGCAAGGCCACTTAAATGAGTAATCGCGAATTTGATAAATGGCAGACTAAAAACGTTTATCTGCCGCAAGGAGATTCAATTGTTTGCTATTTTTTTCAACCTCAGGATGGTCGAAACGTAACGCTATTTAACGAGAACCACAATGTTTTCCGGTTAGATGCTAAAGGGAAAGTAATTTGGCAAGTACAACGCGACGACAGTATTCATTCTCCCGACTGGTGGTCCCGCCTGGATGAACGAGCAAGAGAGCGTGGCATGGATGGGGCGCGCGAACCCTTCACGTATTTCGTCCTGAAATATGCTGATGGCAGCACCAATATCGATCCGACAACTGGTGATCCACCTGCCGTAGCAATCTGGCAGCCGGGGTGCACGATCTTGCTTCAGGGATCTGCCTATCAGGAATATGTTCTTGACCCTGAAACCGGTATAGCCCTAAACGTTACCGAAGGCCGGCCTCGCCCATGGTGAGCGATAAGGGGTCGGGTTGATTTGATCTTTGCCATCACCGCAACGCCTCACCCCCATTTCAATTTTGGCCGTTTTTTCCGGTTGACCGTAGCAACCCCGGTCTCGCCTCGCAAAGCCTTCGCCAACGACGTCAACAACAACCTGACCCTCGCCGCCAGTAGCCTCGCCAGCCCCGGCGACGTCAACCTGACCGCCGGCCAGCAGATCGCCTACCTCGCCGCCACCCACGTAGACGAGCGCCACGAAACCCTGGAAAAAAGCAACAATAGGGGACAGACCACGTTTTTCCTCTGTTTTACCGGACGTAGAAATCGTGGTCTGTCCTCTATTGGCCTATTGCCTCGCCCTCAACGCCGCCAGCGAGGCCGAACTGCTAAGCATCAAGGGCCTCACCGCGACCGTGGCCAAGGCCATCGTCGCCGGTCGTCCCTATGCCGCGCTCAGCGAACTCGGCAAGATCAAGGGCGTCGGCCCCATTTGAAACCAGGCGAAGGCCCCGGCCTCTGACGGCCGGGGCCTTGCCGTTTCAACCGTCGTCTGCCTTGATGCAGACCACCGGCTTGTTCGCCAGGTGCAGAACCTGGCGCGTTATCGAGCCGAGGGCCAGGCCGCCCAGGCCGCGCGTGCCCATGACGATGGTGTCGCAACCCAGTTCGTCGGCCAGCACGACGATGACTTGTAGAAGCCGCCGGCGGTTTTCGTTAGGTGGACTGCCAAAGCCGTCGTGTTTTTGTCGATAGATGCCCGGCTTGTCGCAAAGACGACAATTCCCGCGGTTTTAAATCCATATAAATCAATGAATTAAAGGTGGCACCCGTCTTGCTAATTGCTATCCAGACCTCTGGAGAACAGCATGAAAGCCAGCGAAATCCAGGCCTTGCTCGACGAGCCAGCCTGCACCCATAACACCAAGGAAAAGTCCGGCTGCGCCAAGCCCAAGCCGGGCGCCACGGCGGGCGGCTGTTCATTCGACGGCGCGCAGATTGCGCTGCTGCCGATTGCCGACGTTGCCCACATCGTGCACGGCCCGATTGCCTGTGCCGGCTCATCCTGGGACAACCGCGGTACGCGCTCTTCCGGCGTCACACTCTACAAGATCGGCATGACCACCGACCTGTCGGAAACCGACGTGGTCATGGGCCGCGGCGAGAAGCGGCTGTTCCATGCCATCAAGCAGGCCATCGACAGTTATTCGCCGAAAGCGGTCTTCATCTACAACACCTGCGTCACCGCGCTGATCGGCGATGACGTCGGCGCCGTCTGCAAGGCGGCGACCGAGCGCTGGGGTACCCCGGTCGTCCCGGTCGACGCGGCCGGCTTCTACGGCACCAAGAATCTCGGCAACCGGCTGGCCGGCGAAGCGATGTTCAAGCACGTCATCGGCACCGCCGAGCCGGCACCCGTCGTGCCGCGGGCCGACGGCCTGCCGACCTACGACGTCAATCTGATCGGCGAATACAACATCGCCGGCGAGTTCTGGCACGTTGCGCCGCTCTTCGACGAACTCGGTCTGCGCATTCTGTGCACGCTGTCCGGCGATTCGCGCTTCCATGAAGTGCAGACCATGCACCGTGCCAAGGTGAACATGGTGGTCTGCGCCAAGGCGCTGCTCAACGTGGCGCGCAAGATGCAGGACACCTTCGGTCAACCCTTCTTCGAAGGCAGTTTCTACGGCGTCCAGGATGTCTCCAAGGCTGATCGGTGATCCGGACCTCACGGCACGGACCGAAGTCGTCATCGCCCGCGAGGAAGCCAAGGCTCACGCCGCGCTCGAACCCTGGCGCGCCCGCCTCAAGGACAAGCGCGTGCTGCTCTACACCGGCGGCGTCAAATCGTGGTCCATCGTCTCGGCCCTGCAGGATCTGGGCATGAAGGTGGTGGCGACCGGCACCAAGAAATCGACCGAAGAAGACAAGGCGCGCATCCGCGAACTGATGGGCGAGGACACCAAGATGATCGACGACGGCAGCCCGAAGGCCCTGTTGTCGACCTATCACGAGTACAAGGCCGACATCCTGATCGCCGGCGGGCGCAATCTTTACACTGCCCTCAAGGCACGGATCCCCTTCCTCGACATCAACCAGGAACGCGAATTCGGCTACGCCGGTTACGCCGGCATGAGCGAACTGGCCCGCCAGCTGGCGCTGTCGATGGAAAGCCCGGTGTGGGCTGCCGTCCGCAAGCCGGCGCCCTGGGCCAAGCAAAGCGGTCCCGGCACCGTGCTGGCAGCGTAAGGGGAACGACATGGCTGAAATCATCCACTCCAAGAAAGCGCTGGCGGTCAATCCACTCAAGGTCAGCCAGACCATTGGCGCCTCGCTGGCTTTCCTCGGCCTCAACCGCAGCCTGCCGCTGATGCATGGCTCGCAGGGCTGCACGGCCTTCGGCAAGGTGTTCTTCGTGCGCCACTTCCGCGAGCCGATTCCCTTGCAGACGACGGCGATGGATCAGGTGTCGAGCATCATGGGCGCCGACGACAACGTCATCGAGGCGCTGCGCACGCTGTCCGACAAGAGCAAGCCGGACATCATCGGTCTGGTGACGACCGGACTGTCGGAAACGCAGGGCACCGACATTCGCCGCTGTGTCGGCGATTTCCGCCGGGCCCACCCGGAGTTTGACCATGTCGCCGTGGTCCCGGTGAATACGCCGGATTACGTCGGCTGTCTGGAAAGCGGCTACGCGCTGGCCATCGAGGCGCTGATCGAAACGCTGGTGCCGGAAAGCGCCTGCGTCGGCAAGCGCCCCAAGCAGGTCAATGTGCTGGCCTCGGCCATGCTGACGCCGGGCGATATCGAGGCAATCAAGGAGTGGGTCGAAGCCTTTGGCCTGCGTGCCATCGTCGTGCCGGACATTGGCGATTCGCTGGATGGCCACCTGACCGAAGCCGAAACTTCGTCGCTGACAATCGGCGGCACGCCACGTTCGGAAATCGAAATCATGGGCGAGTCGGCCGCAACACTGGTCGTCGGCCCCTCGCTGCACAAGGCGGCGAACATCCTGAAGACGCGCACCGGCGTGCCCGACTACCGTTTCGATGGCCTTATGGGCCTTGAGGATTGCGACGATTTCACCCAGGCGCTGGCCGAGATTTCCGGCAAGCCGGTGCCCGAGAAGATCGAACGCCATCGCGCCCAGTTGCAGGACGCCATGGTCGATAGCCATTTCATGATCGGCTTCGCCCGCGTTGCGCTGGCTGGCGACCCCGATCTGGTCGGCATGCAGGTGCGCTTCCTGACCAGCATGGGGGCCGAGATCGTCAGCGCCGTGGCCACGCACAAGCATGAAAGCCTGGCTGGCCTGCCGATCGCCAAGGTCATCATCGGTGACCTTGAGGATATGGAAAAAGAGGCACGCAGCAATGGCGCGCAGCTGATCGTCGCCAATTCCCATGCTGCCGACACCGCTTCGCGGCTGGGCTTGCCGCTACTCCGGGCCGGCTTTCCGCAATACGACCACGTGGGCGGTTACGCCCGCACCTGGGTGGGCTACCGCGGTACGCGGCAGGCCTTGTTCGATCTCGCCAACCTCATGCTGGGACAACACCATGAACTCGCATGGTCCATTAGGCAGGAGCCGGACGCCATGATCAAGGTCGCTTTTGCTTCCACTGACCGGACGCGGGTCAATCAGCACTTCGGTTCGGCCGAGGGTTTCGTGATCTACGAAGTGACGCCGGACAAGGCGACGCTGGTCGGCGTTGGCGAATTCGCCGAAGAGGCGATGGATGGCAACGAGGACAAGCTCGGCGCCAAGGTCGATTTTCTTGAAGGCTGCGCCGGGGTTTACGTCATGGCGATTGGCGCTTCGGCCATCAAGAAGCTGCTGGCCAAGGGCATCCAGCCGATCCGCGTCGATGAGGTTGATACGGTCGACGAGCTTTTGGGGCAAATTTCGAAAGCGATGAGCGAGGGTGGTGTGGTCTGGATCGACCGCGCCATTGCCGCCCAGGCCAAGGCCAAGGAAGAGAATCGCTTCGCTTCCATGGAAGAAGAGGGGTGGGAAGGATGAGCGCCAACATGATCGAACACCGCGGCATCGTCCAGCGCGTCGACGCGGGCAAGGCGATCGTCGCCATGGAAACGGCCGGCTGCTCGTCCTGCGGGCAGGGCAGCAGCTGCGGCATCGGCAAAATGGCCAGCGGCCGTCCGGCCACCTTGCTGACCCTGCCGGTTTCCGGCGATATCAAGGCCGGCGACATGGTGATGATTGCGTTGCCGGCCAGCCGCCTGACTTTCTCGGCCGTGCTTGGCTATCTCTTCCCCGCCTTCGCCATGATTTTCGGCGCCTGGCTCGGTTCGCTGCTCGATGGCAGCGATGGCGCCACGGCCCTCGGCGCCATTGCCGGCTTTCTCGGCGCGCTGGCGGTTGCCCGCGTTGCCATTGGTCTGGTGCCCGGCCTCATGCCGGCACCACAACTGATTCCGGTTTCCAATCAATCCAACCCATTTCCCAAGGAGTATGACCATGACTGAAGCCATTGCCGCCGATCCCATCTTCGAAACCGATTTCGTCAAGGAGATGGCCCGCCAGAT
>PHCH01000077.1 GCA_002840785.1 Betaproteobacteria bacterium HGW-Betaproteobacteria-4
GTATTTGACGTAGGCCTCGGCGACCTTTTCGGTGCCGTGCTTGCGGCTGTTGCCGTCGACGACGGCGACCGGCGGTTCGGCCAGGATGGAAACCGAGGGTACGACGATTTCAAATTTGTCCGGTCCCAGTTCATTGATCGACAGGAAAGCTTCGTTTTCCCAAGCCAGCAGAACGTCGCCGATCCCGCGCTGGACGAAGGTGTTGGTCGCGCCGCGGGCGCCGGAATCGAGCACCGGGACGTGCGAGTAGAGCGTCTTCACGAATTCGCGAGCCTTCTCCTCGCTGCCGTATTTCTTCTCAGCAAAGCCCCAGGCGGCCAGGTAGTTCCAGCGGGCGCCGCCGGACGTCTTCGGATTCGGCGTGACGACTTCGACGCCGGGTTTGACCAGATCGGCCCAGTCCTTGATGCCCTTGGGGTTCCCTTTCTTGACCAGGAAGACAATGGTCGAGGTGTAGGGCGAACTGTTGTGCGGCAGTCGCTTCTGCCAGTCCTTGGGCAGCTTGCCGGTCTTTTCGCCAATGGCGTCGATGTCGTAAGCCAGGGCCAGGGTGACGACATCGGCTTCCAGCCCGTCGATCACCGCCCGCGCCTGCTTGCCGGCTCCGCCGTGCGATTGCCTGACGGTCACGTTGTCGCCGGTCTTTTCCTTCCAGTAGCGTGAAAACTCGGGATTGAACGCCTGATACAGTTCCCGCGTCGGGTCATATGAAACGTTGAGAAGATCGATGTCGGCGGATTGCGCCGTAACGGCCAGGGTCGATAGAACAGTGGCGACGAACAGGGGGCGAAGAGCTTTGAAGTGCATGATTTATTCCTCTCGGTTGGGGGTGGAGGAAATGTAGCGGGCCGCCCGGAAGTGACGAAGCGAGAAAAAATGCTGAGCTTATGAAGCGAAAAAGGCTGACCTGCCCGCCGATCAACGCAAGCGGAAGCGCACCGGCAGGACGACCTGGCGCGGTGCGTCGGCCGGTAGCGATTGCAGCGAGCGCACGGCGCGCAGGGCGGCGGCGTCGAGCAGGGGGTGGCCGCTGCCTTGTTCGACGCGGGCAGCGCTGACTTTGCCGGTTTCGTCGATGATGATGAGGACGAGGACTTCGCCTTCCTCTCCGCGGGCGATGGCTTCGGCCGGGTAGAACTGGTCGGCGGCATCGAGTTTCTTGAGGTGCTCGCGGACGGCCTGGGTCCAGGTTTTGGCGGCCGGGGCGGCGGTTTTTCCGGCTGGCTTTGGCGGCGCCGGCCGGGCTGCCTTCGGCGTTGGCTCTGCGCTTGGCTCGGGTTGTTCGGGCAGGCTCAGCGGCGGCGTGGCGGGAGGGGCTGGCGGCGGGCGCAGTTCGGCGGTGAGGGGTACTACGGTCGACCGGAAATTTTGGCCAAAATCGAAATTGCTCAGCAGCGGCAGGAAGTGGAGCAGCAAGGACAGCGCGAGCGCAGCAAAAAGCCGGTAATCGATGCGGGTCATGAGAAAATGGGCGCTGGCTTGAGGCAAGGGAAACTCAATGAGACTAACTGTAAAACGACGGCTTGCCATGATAAGCGTGATGGGGGTTTTGCTGGCACCTGCGACGCCGGTTTTTGCGGCGCTGCCCGACCCCGTGGCGTTCAGCATCAGCATGGAACTGGGCGATGTCGGCCAGGCGGAAAGCTGGCTCGATGCCGGCATGTCACCCGATTTCATGGGTAGCCGGGTCGGCAGCGGCCTGATGATCGGCGCCTGGGAGGGCAAGCTCGACCTCATGCGCCTGTTCCTGTCGCGCGGCGCGGACATCAACAAGCTCAACGCCAATGGCGAGTCGGCCATTGCCCTGGCGGCGTGGCGCGGCAATCTGGAGGTCGTCAAGTGGCTGCTCGAACGCGGGGCGCGCATCAATGCGCCAGCCCGGCAGTGGTCGGCGCTGCATTACGCGGTATTCGCCGGGCATAGCGAGGTGGCCGGGTTCCTGATCGAGCAGGGGGCGGACATCGACGCCCAGAGCAGCAACGGCTCGAGCGTGCTGATGATGGCGGTGTATGAGGGACACCAGGATCTGGCCCGGCAACTCATCGAGAAAGGCGCCGACCGGACGCCGAAAAACGACTGGGGCGATGGCGCGCTGGAGTGGGCGATGCGTCAGGATCGGCTGGAACTGGCGCGCATGGTGAGCAATCCCGAGGAGTTCAACATCGCAGTCAGCCAGCCCAAGGAAAAATGGGGGCAGCAGGTCCGTTCGATGCGCAGTTCGAAGGCGCTCGAAGAACTGCTCGGCATGCGCGAAAGGCTCGTCGAACGGGACATGTCGACAACCGTCATCGACAAGCGCATCGCAACTGAACGCATGCGCATCGTGCGCGCCGAAATGGACAGGGCGCAGCCGGCCCGGGCGGCGGCGATGGAAATCACGGCGAGCCGGAAGAAGCCGCGGCAGCAGTCGGCCCGGATCGTCGTCACCAACAAGCCCCAGCCTTCACCCTTCAAGGCGCCGCCGGCCAGCTATTTCGGCAAGCCCAAAATGCCGATCAAGGCACCGGTCAAGAACTACTGATAGCGCGAGATTCGGCGCTTTCAATTGCAAATCGCGAGCGGCTCATGCAGACTTGGCTGATCATTCAGGAAAGGAACGGGCATGCTTTACGTGGCGAGAGATAGCGCTGGCAAAATTTGCGAAATGCATCCCATGCCCCTCGGCGAGGCCAGCGAAGCGCTGCCGGCCGATCATCCCGAAGTCCTGCAATTCATTCACGAACGCTGGCGGCAGAATGAGCTGGACGAACTGGACCGCGATTTCGTGCGGGTCATCGAGGACACCATCGAACTGCTCATCGCCAAGGATCTGATCATGTTCACCGAGCTGCCGGCCAAGGTCCAGGAAAAGCTCCTGCGCCGCAAGGAAATCCGCCAGCTCAAGCACTACGAAGGCCGCTTCGGCGCCGGCGGCGACGACATCATTCCGCTCTAGTTCACCGTCACCACGGCCTTGACCAGTTCGGCCAGGGTGCGCACGCCCATTTTCTCCATGACCCGTGCCCGGTGGGCTTCGACGGTTTTCATGCTGATGTTGAGTTCGTCGGCGATCTGCTTGTTGAGCTTGCCGGCGACGACCAGTTTCATGACCTCGCTTTCGCGCTGGGTCAGCTGATCGAGGCGGTGGCTGATCGCTCCGTCGCGCTGGCGGCGGGCCGATAGCTGGCAGTCCAGTTC
This sequence comes from Betaproteobacteria bacterium HGW-Betaproteobacteria-4, assembly GCA_002840785.1. Lineage (GTDB taxonomy): Bacteria > Pseudomonadota > Gammaproteobacteria > Burkholderiales > Rhodocyclaceae > Azonexus. The sequence continues at coordinate 3,178 of PHCH01000077.1, forward strand.
GAGGGCGCGGCGGATGCGCGAGAGCAGGTCCTCGTTGTGGAAGGGCTTTTCGATGAAGTCGCAGGCGCCGCGCTGCAGGGCGGAGACGGCCATGGGCACGTCGCCGTGGCCGGTAACGAAGATGACCGGCAACTGCGAGCCGAGGGCGTCGAGCTTTTCCTGTAGTTCGAGGCCGCTCATTTCCGGCATCCGGACATCGAGCACCAGGCAGCCGCGCATCTCGTCGTGGCGGGCCTTGAGGAAGCTTTCGGCCGAGTCGAAGCAGGCCACGACGTAGCCTTCGCCTTCGAGCAGCCAGGTCATCGAGTCGCGCATGGCTTCGTCGTCGTCGACGACGTAAATCGTTTGCGTCTGGTCAGTCATTGCTCATCTCGCCTTTCTCGTCGCCAATTTCTTCGATCGGCACGGTGAAGTGGAACACGGTACCACCCTCGCGCCGCGGTGCCACCCATAGCCGCCCCTGGTGGAATTCGATGATCGAGCGGCAGATGGCCAGGCCAATGCCCATGCCCTCCGGCTTGGTCGTGTAGAAGGGGGCAAAAATCTTTTCGATGTCTTCCTCGGCCAGACCATGCCCCTGGTCGGTCACGGTGATTTCCACCATGCGTTCGTCGACCTGCTGGGCCTGCAGGGTCAGCAGACGGCGTTCGACCGGCACGTCGCCCATCGCCTCGATGCCGTTCTTCAGGAGGTTGAGCAGCACCTGCTCGATCATGATGCGGTCGACGACGATTTTCGGCAAATTTTCGGGCAGGTGGACAATGATCTGCGTGCCGGTGCGCTGGGCATCGATGTCGGCGAAGGCGCGCGTTTCATCGACCAGTTCCTCGAGGGCGATGGGTTGCCGGTTGGGGTCGCCCTTCTTCACCATGTCGCGCATGCGGCGGATGATCTTGCCGGCCCGCTCGGCCTGGCTGGAGGCCTTCTGCATGGCGGCGAGCAGGTCGTCGAGCTTGTAGTTGCCGGCCTGCATGCGCTTGACGCAGCCGGCGCAGTAATTGGCGATGGCCGACAGCGGCTGGTTGAGTTCGTGGGCCAGCGAAGAGGCCATTTCGCCCATGGTGATCAGGCGCGAGGTCTGTTCGAGACGTTTTTGCTGCTGCAGATTGACTTCTTCGATGTGCTTCTTGTCGGTGATGTCGGCGGCGATCTGGACGCGCACGGTGCGGCCGTCGACCCAGCGGATGGCACGTTCGTGCAGGTGATACCAGTGGCCGGAAAGCGTGTGCTGGAGTTCGCCGTCGAACAGCTCGCAGGGCAGGTCTTCGCCTTTCAGCGTGGCCGGATCGTGGTGCAGCCATTCGTTGGCCGGTCGGCAGGCGGCCGTGACCTGGGCCGAGTTATAGCCGACCGTATCGAAGCCGAAAATGCTCTGGAAGGCGCGGTTGGCGAAGAGGATTTCGCCGGTCTGCACATCGGCGACATGGACGGCCGAGTCGAGACCGTCGATGACGGTAACGAAACGTTCGTGGGCGCGTTCGAGTTCGACGCGTACCCGCTTCGGCTCGGTGATGTCGTTCATCGAGGCCATCCAGCCGATCTGCTGGCCGTTGGTGCCGACCAGCGGCGAAAAATAGAGGCGGACATCGAAGCGCTCGCCATTCTTGCGCATGATGCGCATCTCGAAGCCGCCGGCCGGCGCCTTGCCGGCCAGGGCGGTGTCGATGTTGTGCTCGAGTTTGTCGAATTCCTCGTCCGGCCAGTAGGGGTAGGGCGGCTTGATGCCGACCAGTTCGCTTTCCTCGAAGCCGGTCATCCGGCAGAAGGCGGCGTTGACGAAGGTGATGCGGCCCTCGAGGTCGATGGCGCGCAGCCCGGTGATCAGCGATTGCGACATGGCCTGGCGAAAGGCGTAGGCGGCGCGCAGTTCTTCCTCGGTATCGGCGCGATGCTGGGCATGGCGGCGTAACTGGATCAGGGTGACGGAGGCGATCAGGGTCAGGATGATGATCAGCGCGGCCGGGACAAAGGGCAGCCAGGCGCCGCCGACGCGGTAGGCGACGATGTTGAGGTCAAGGCGATTGTTGGGCAGGTCGATGCTGATCTGGCCGGAGACCTTGCGGTCGGTCGGCTTGATCGAGGAGTTGCTGAACACCTCGCGATTTTTGGCATCGACGAGGGTCAGGCTGTAGCGCGTCGTGAACGCCGTCGGCAGGGTGGAGCGGAGCAGGGTTTCCAGCGACTCGAGGGCGATGAAGGCGCCGATGTCGGCGCTGCTGCGCTGGACCGGGTAAATGATGTCGTGGGCCGGGCGCTGCGAGGCATCGCGATAATCCGGTGAAACCACCGTGCTGCGCACGCGCATGGCGTTCTGCAGGGCGGCCAGGCGCTCGCCGCCAAGTTGTTCGCCGACGAAGACGGCGGTCGCTTCGTTGGGCGCCACCCATTCGACCTTGCCGTCGATATCGACCCAGACGATGGCCTGGATTTCCGGCGTGTCGTTGGCGTAACGGGCGGCCTTGACCTGGAAGGCCTCGTAGGTCAGTTGCTTGAATTCCTGCTCGCGGGCCAGCTCGGCGAGAAAGTCCTGGTGCGCGTTCAGGCGGTTTTCGATGGTCCGTTCGGCCCAGTGCATGTCGCCTTCGAGCGCCGAGCGCGCGGTGTCCAGTTCGCGCCACTGGAGCAGCCCGGTGATGACCAGCATGGCCAGGGCAAAAATGCCGATGGCGACGTAGGGGGCGAGCCAGAGACGGGTATGTTTCGGCTGAGGAGAAGGGGGGCGCATGAGCATGGCCAAATTCTTCGCCGCCGGTGTCACATCGGCCATAGGTACTTACCCTATGTTCATGAGATAAGCGGCGATCCAGGGCACGAGCAGGGCGGTGAGCGCGCCGTTCATGCCCATGGCCAGTGCGGCAAAGGCGCCGCTCTGCTCGTTTACCTGAAAGGCGCGCGCCGTGCCGATGCCGTGCGAGGCGATGCCGATGGCGAAGCCGCGGATGGCCGGGTCGCGCACCTTCATGGCGTCGAACACGAAGCGCGCGCCAACGGCGCCGAGGATGCCGGTGACGATGACCAGCACGGCGGTCAGCGACGGGATGCCGCCGATCCGTTCGGCGATACCCATGGCGATCGGCGTGGTCACCGATTTGGGGGCGAGCGAAAGCTGGGTCGAGGCGCTGGCGCCGAGCAGACGGGCGACCAGCACGGCCGAGACGATGGCGGTCAGGCTGCCGGCCAGTAGCCCAGCCAGAACGGGCAACAGCATCGAGCGGACGCGCTTGAACTGCGTGTAGAGCGGCACGGCCAGCGCGACGGTGGCCGGGCCGAGCAGGAAATGCACGAACTGGGCGCCGGCGAAGTAGGTTTCGTAGGATGTTACGGTCAACGTCAAAAACAGCACCAAAATGAAAACCGCGATGAGCACCGGGTTGGCCAGCGGGTTGTTGCCGGAACGCCGGTAGAGCGCGAAGGCGGCCTGGTAGGCGAGCAGCGTGACGGTCAGCCCGAGCAGCGGCGAGGCCGAGAGGTAAACCCAGATCTGGCTGATTTCCTGGGTCATGGCGTTTCTCCGGTGGCGGCAGGGTGGCGCTGGCAGAGCTTCATGACCAGCGCGGTGACGACCAGGGTGGCCAGCGTGCTGACCAGCAGCGAGACGAGCAGCGGCAGCCATTCGTCGGAGACCCGGTGGAGATGGACCATGATGCCGGTGCCGGCCGGCACGAAGAGGAGCGACAGGTGTTGCAGCAGATTCTGGCTGGTCGTCTGCAGTTCTTCGCCGGGGCCGCCGCGCAGCATGAGGGCGACAAACAGCATGAGCATGCCGATGACCGGGCCGGGGATGGGCAGGTTGAAGGAACGGGCGAGGATTTCGCCGGCCAGCTGGAAGACGAGCAGGGCGGAGAGGGCGGAAATCATGGGCAGCCTCCGGAAGGAATCAGAAGCTTGCCAGTGTATTGGCTCAGTTAAGTTTTGATAACGGGTGAAAAAGTCGCTTTATCTTGTACTTAAGGTAATAGATGGCGCGCTCAGTATTCCTTGTTGTCAGTCCACATTTCCGCCTTGAAGCGCACCACCCGGTTGCGCCCGCTTTCCTTGGCCTGGTAGAGGGCCACATCGGCAAATTTGACGGCCTGCCAGAAGGTTTCGCTGTCGGTCGGGAAATCGGCGATGCCGATGGAAATGGTCTTTTGCAGCGTGATGCCGGCGATCTGGACCTTGAGGGCCTCGACGGCGAGGCGGATTTTCTCGGCAACGTTGTCGGCTGCCTCGCCCTCGCTGTCGATCAGGATGATCAGGAATTCCTCGCCGCCATAACGGATGACCAGGTCGGAGGCGCGCACCGACTGCTTGAGCAGCGACGACAGGGCCTTGAGCACGGCGTCGCCGGCATCGTGGCCGTAGGTGTCGTTGACCATCTTGAAGTAGTCGAGGTCGAGCATCAGGATGGCGGCATGGGTGCGCTTGCGCTGCACGCTGGAGACGAGCGTCTCGACGTATTCCTCAAGGAAGCGGCGGTTGTTGAGGCCGGTCATCGGGTCGCGCAGCGTCGAGTCGCGCAGGTTTTCCATGAGCCGCTTGGTTTCGAGCACCGGCGCCGTTTCGCGCAGGTAAACGTTGATGAAGGGAACCTTGGCGAGCAGGTCGGCGGCATTTTCCCGGGTGCTGACCAGCTGGACGACGCTGCCGACCGAGCCGGACTGGATGACCGGGAAGCAGACGTGCTGCCGTGCGCCCTGTTCGGCCGGCGGGCGGAAGGAGTAGCAGATTTCCGGACTGGTGATGCCGTCGACGATATGGCCGGTGCGGCGGACGCGGCAGCCTTCGGGGCGGACGAGTATCTGCGGGTCGCACCAGTGGCAGGTGTCGGCGATTTCGCCGTCGACCATGATGGCTTTCATCTGCTTCTTGTTGCTGCTGACTTCGTAGAGCGAGAACTCGTCGAGCCTGAATTCCTGCTGCAGGGCGCCGGCCAGGCGCTGGTAGATCTCGATCTTGACCTCGTCTTCCTCGATGGCTTGCTTGAAATGGGCTGCCTTGGTCAGGCTGTCGACCATCTCGATGGTCGCCGTCAGCAGGTTTTCACCGGGGGCCGGGGTGCGCTCGGTGAGCCGGGCGACATTGGTGCCGATGCGGTTGAGACCATCGTCGAGGAAGGTCAGCAGACGGTTCATGTCGGTCGCGATCTGGCCGATCTCATCGTTGGTCTTCTTCTCGACATGGGCCTTGAAATCGCCGCGCAGGGCACGCTGGACAGCCTCTTCGACGGCGATCGCGGTGTCCGAGATGGGGCGCAGCAGGCGGCGCAGGAGCAGGACGAGGAGGAGGGCAAAAATGGCAACAGCGGCACCGATGCCGGCGACGGTGAACAGCGCTTTCCCTTTCAGCGCTTCAAGCGACATGCTCATGCTGACCGCGCCGAGCACGGCGCCTTCGCTGACTTGATGGCATTGCAGGCAGTTGGGGTTGCCATTGGCCGTGGCGATGTAGGGAATGACGCCGCGGAAAAGCGTTTCGTCGCCCTGCGTGATGAGTTCGAAGCGGGGCTTGCCTTGCGCGATGACCTGGCGTTCCAGATCATCGACGGCGGCCTCGCGGACCAGTCCCTTGCCAAACTGCTTTTCGACTTCCGGCGAGCGGATGACCCGCGCCGATTTCAGCCCCTGGACTTCAACCAGCCGGCTGAGAAAGCTTTCGCGCTTGTCGATGACGCCATTGATCATCGATTCCGTCAGGTGCACGCGGACGATTTCGCCGGCCGTCCGGATGTGATCCGTCGCCGAGGCGATGGAGAAATTTCGGAAGGCATACAGGCTGATGGCGATGAGAACAGCCAGCAAGCCGGCAAAGATACTGACGAAAAAGAAAGTGACTTTTGCGTTGAGATTCACGGCAATGTTTTCCGGGCGGGGAATTTTTCAGTGCGTGATTATGGCGTAAGGCGTATTCGGGGCAAGCCGGGCTAATCCGTTTTGATAAGGAGAAGCAGGGTTGTTTGATCAAGGTCAACTTGGGCGGCGGGCGAGCGCATCCAAGGCCTTGAATATCATCAAAAAGTGATGAATCGGATTTCAATTTTGGCCGTTTTTTCCGGTTGACCGTAGCAATTGGCAATTTGCCAACCCGGGGGCGCCCAACTGCCTGTGGTCAACAAAAAACGCCGGGTTTCCCCGGCGTTTTTCTTCCAGCTTCTCTGTCGGAGTCGGGTGTCTGTGCACCGTGTTCCGGGTACTGCTTTTACTCCATCGCCTCGTACAGCGGGAGGGTCAGGAATTCCGGGTAATCCGGGGTCAGCGACATCTTGTCGAAGATGACCGCGGCCTGGTCGTAGCTGGCCGTGTCTTCGCCCTGGGCGCTGACCGTGGCCTTCACCTTGGCCAACTCTTCGGCAATCATCGGGCGGACCATGTCTTCGGTGACCTTGCGGCCGTCGTCGAGGATGCCCTTCGGCGAAACCACCCACTGCCACACTTGCGAGCGGGAGATTTCAGCGGTGGCCGCATCTTCCATGAGGTTGTGGATGGGCACGCAGCCGTTGCCGGCCAGCCAGGAGCCAAGGTAGTGGATGCCGACGTTGATGTTGTTGCGCAGGCCGGCTTCGGTGATCGGGGTTTCCGGCTTGAAATCGAGCCACTGGGCCGGGCCGAAGCTGCCTTCGACCTGCTTGCCGAACTGGTTCGGCTTGTCGCCGAGGACTTTGACGAACTCTTCCATGGCGATCGGCACGAGACCCGGGTGAGCCACCCAGCCGCCGTCATAGCCGTCGTTGGCGTCGCGGGTCTTGTCGTGACGGATGCCGGCCAGGGCCTTTTCGTTGGCGACCGGGTCATTCTTGATCGGGATCAGGGCCGACATGCCGCCCATGGCCGGGGCGCCGCGCTTGTGGCAAGCCTGGACCAGAGCCAGGGCGTAGGAGCGCATGAAGGGCACTTCCATGGTGATGGCACCGCGCTGGGCCAGGCAGAAGTCCTTGTTCTTCTTGAACTTCTTGATGCAGGAGAAGATGTAGTCCCAGCGACCGGCGTTGAGGCCAGCCGAGTGCTCGCGCAGTTCG
>PHCH01000078.1 GCA_002840785.1 Betaproteobacteria bacterium HGW-Betaproteobacteria-4
GATCGACAAGTGGGCCTGGCGCGGTATCCGCGTGCTGTCGCTGGTCGGCATGATGATGGACTACATGCTGCCGAAGCGCGTCATGAGCTGGAAGGAAGCCTGGGAAATCTATTTCGAGCAGAACGGTGGTGCACTGTTCGCCGACCTGGCGCGCTACGGCATCAAGGTGCCGGAGTGCCTGACCCAGTGTTCGGAAGACAAGGAGCACATCTCCCATCAAGCTTGGGCGACCTTCTACCAGTATGGCGGTGCTGCAGCCTTCCACACCTGGATGCCGAACGATGAGGAAATGGACTGGCTGTCGGCCAAGTACCCGAACACCTTCGACAAGTACTACCGTGCCCGCTTTACCCACTGGCGCGACGAGGCCGAGAAGGGTAACCGTTTCTACAGCAACACGCTGCCCATGCTGTGCCAGGTCTGCCAGATCCCGATGATCTTCACCGAGCCGGGCGACCCGACCAAGATCTGCTACCGCGAATCGGAGTACGAGGGCGAGAAGTACCACACCTGTTCGGACGGCTGTCAGCACATCTTCGACGACGAGCCGGAGAAGTACGCCCAGGCGTGGTTGCCGGTGCACCAGATTTATCAGGGCAACTGCTTCCCGGAAGGCACCGACCCGACGGTGGAGGGTTTCGATCCGCTGGCTGCCGTGCTCGACTGGTACCACTTCAACAATGGCCACGACAACCTCGATTTCGAGGGTTCGCGTGACCAGGCCAATTTCGCCGCCTGGCGCGGCATGGCGACCAAAAACACCTGATCGTTCTAGATGAAGTGAGGGCGGCGATGAGCGTCGCCCCCACCGATAAAAAGGAGACAAACATGGCTGTACAAGCTCTCAAGGAATACAAATTTCCCCCCGCCGATGCCCAGGAGAAATTCCATGGCGCCCAGTTGCTTTACGTAGGTTGGGACGACCACCTGATGTTCTGCGCCCCGTTCGCCTACTGCCTGCCGCCGAACACCCCGTTCAGTGAGCTGTGCCAGAAGTTCATGCCGCATTCCTTCGGCTATCACCCGGACTGGAAGAGCGTCGATTTCAGCAAGGTGACCTGGCTCAAATCCGGTCAGCCGTGGCAGCCGGACATGAGCAAGACGCTGGCCGAGCTGGGGCTCAAGCACAAGGACGTGCTGCGTTTCCAGACGCCGGGCCTCAAGGGCATCAACGGTAGCTGTTCGTGAGGCTAGCTGTTAGCTGCTAGTTATTAGGATCGAGTCGAATCCGCTGCGCCAACGTGGCGGATACAGCCCCCAACGGTTCTTGCTCGGTCCCAAATCCTAACAACCGGATCCTAAAAATATGAGCTACGAACTGACCATAGAGCCGCTCGGCCAGACCATCGAAGTCGAAGACGGCCAAACCATTCTCGATGCCGCCCTGCGCGCCGGCATTTACCTGCCCCACGCCTGCTGTCACGGCCTCTGTGCCACCTGCAAGGTGCAGGTGCTGGACGGCGAGATCGATCACGGTGAAGCCTCGACCTTTGCCCTGATGGATTTCGAGCGCGAAGAAGGCAAGACCCTGGCCTGCTGCTGCCGGCTGGAGTCCGATACGGTGATCGAAGCCGAGATCGAGGAAGATCCCGATTCGCGCAACCTGCCGGTGCAGGACTACGAAGGCGAAGTGGTCAGGATCGAAGCCCTGACACCGACCATCCGCGGCATCTGGCTCAAGCTGGATCGGCCCATGGACTTTCAGGCCGGGCAGTACATCAATCTCGAGGTGCCTTCGCTCGACGGGCAATCACGGGCATTTTCGCTGGCCAATTCGCCGCAGAGCGGCGATATCGTCGAGTTGAACGTGCGCATCGTGCCGGGAGGCCAGGTCACGACCTGGCTGCACGAGAAGCTGGAAGTCGGCGAGAAGCTCAAGCTGAGCGGACCCTACGGCCGTTTCTTCGTCAAGAAATCGGCCAATCTGCCGCTCATTTTCATGGCTGGCGGCTCGGGTCTGTCCAGCCCGAAATCGATGATCGAGGACTTGCTGGCCGAAGGCTTCGATAAGCCGATGACGCTGGTGTACGGTCAGCGCAGTCGTGAAGAGCTGTATTACGACGCCGAGTTCCGGGCATTGGCCGACAAGCATGCCAACTTCACCTACGTCCCGGCCTTGTCCAGCGAGCCGGAAGGCTCCGACTGGACCGGTGCCCGCGGCTTCGTGCATGAGGCCGCGAAGGCGCACTTCAACAACGACTTCCGTGGCCACAAGGCTTACCTGTGCGGCCCGCCGGCGATGATCGAGGCCTGTATCAGCACCTTGATGCAGGGCCGGCTGTTCGAGCGCGACATCTACATGGAGAAATTCTTCTCCGCGGCGGATGCCTCCCAGCAACTGAAAAGCCCCTTGTTCAAGAACATCTGAACGACGGCGGGAGCGATCGATGATCTATTACACCGTGCTGATCGAGGAAACCGGAGAGCGCTTCCGCTGCTCGCCGAGCGAGTCCCTGCTGGTCGGGATGGAGCGCCTCGGCAAGAAGGGTATTCCGGTCGGATGCCGGGGCGGCGGCTGCGGCGTCTGCAAGGTCGAAATCACGGCCGGCACTTACGTCAAGCGGGTGATGAGCCGTGAGTACGTCAGTGTCGAGGACGAGGCGGCGGACCGTGTGCTGGCTTGCCGGGTCAGGCCGACCAGCGACATTAGCTTGAAGGTGCTCGGCAAGATGGCCAAGAACGTCTGTCGGACGTCGGCGGCGGCTGCGGCGACGCTCGCGGCCTAGGCGCCGGAAGCTTTCGCGGTTGACCGGGAGTGCTACGGTCAACCGGAAAAAATGGCCAATTTTGAAAACTGGCCGGCGGCGTTCACGCGGCCAGTTTTTCGTTCAACTGGTCTTTCGGAATCTGCTCGACGGAACGGAAGGTGAGCAGGATGTGTTCGCCGAGGATCGCGGTCGCCTTGTCGGCATCGCGGGCCATCGCCGCCTGCATGAGGGCTTCGTGTTCGGCGTGGATGTCGCGCGGAATCGGCTGCAGGTAGAGCGACAGGCGCCGATAGCGTTCGGCCTGCTGATAGAGGATGGAGAGGAAATGCTTGAGCCAGCGCGACGGGCAGGCCGAAATCAGCACCTCGTGGAAGATCCGGTTGCGCTCTTCCCATTCCTCGCGGTCGTCGGTGCCGATGCGTTTTTCCTCGGCTTTGGTGAGACGGTGGAAGGCGGCCAGCAGGTCGCCTTCCCAGGCATCGTCGCCCATGGCGATCGACTGGCGCAGGGCATCGCACTCAAGCATGACGCGGGTCTTGGTGATGTCCTCGAAGTCTTCGAGCGACACCGGGGCGACGCGAAAGCCGCGTTGCCCCTGGCTGACGACGAGGGCATCGGAAATGAGCAGGGAGAGCGCTTCGCGCAGCGTGCCGGCGCCCACCCCGTAGTCATCCTTGAGGTGCTCGACCCGGAGCTTTTCGCCGGGGGCGAGGTGGCCTTCGATGATGTCACGGCGCAGGGCGCGGTAGGCGGTTTCGACCAGAGTTTTTGGCTCGGCCGTCGGGCTGTTGCCGGAAGAGGTGTTGTTAGCCATGTTTTTGGGTTCGGTTCATTGGTTTGACCAGATGGCGAAATTCTACCCTGACAGAGATAATTTTCAGGGTTTTTAAAAATCTCGAGAAAAAACGTTGACATCGAGATTCGTTGTAAATATCGTAATGGTAAATCGATTGCGCAGATTTTTTTGTGATTGAAATACTCAAATAACAGGAGAAGACAAATGGCAATGACTGGTGTTTTACGTCCCGGACACGCTCAGATGCGCGTACTCGACATTGAAGAGAGTGTTGATTTCTATTCGAAGGTGCTGGGCTTGGTCGAAACCGGTCGCGATGCCCAGGGCCGTGTATATTTCAAGACCTGGGAAGAGCGCGATCACAACAGCGTGATCCTGCGCCAGGCCGAGACGGCCGGCATTGACTTCTTTGCCTTCAAGGTCGATAGCGATGCGACGCTGGCCAAGCTCGAGAAAGATCTGAACGCCTACGGTGTCGCCACCAAGCGCATCCCGGCTGGCGAGTTGCTGGAAACCGGCGAGCGTGTGCGCTTCACGCTGCCGACTGGCCACGACATCGAGCTCTATTCACAAAAGACGGCCATCGGCAACGAGATGGGCGAACTCAATCCGGAAGCCTGGTGTGCCGGCGCCGAAAAGGGCATCGCCCCGATCCGCCTCGACCACTGCCTGCTCTACGGTCCGGATATCGAAAAGGCCCAGGCTATTTTCCAGGACGTCCTCGGCTTCTATCTGGTCGAACACATCGCCCTCGACGACAACCAGGATCTGGCAATCTGGCTGTCGTGCTCGACCAAGGCCCATGACATCGCTTTCGTCCGCCATCCGGAGCCGGGCAAGCTGCACCATGTTTCCTTCCTGCTCGAAACCTGGGAACAGGTCCTGCGCGCCGCCGACCTGATGTCGATGAACCGCGTCTCCATCGACATCGGCCCGACGCGTCACGGCGTCACCCGTGGCACGACGATCTACGCCTTCGACCCCAACGGCAACCGTTTCGAAACCTTCTGCGGCGGCAACTATGCCTACCCCGATCAGAAAGCGACGAAGTGGACCATGGACGAAGTCGGTGCCGCCGTGTTCTATCACGACCGCAAACTGAACGACCGCTTCCTGACCGTGGTGACCTGATGCAAGTTGCCGCCACGATCCCCGGGATTTCGGCCGAGGCAGCTGCGGCCGCCTGCGCGGCGGCGGTGGCCCATGCCACGGCTAACGGATGGAAGATCAACGTCGCCGTGGTCGACCGTGGCGGCAATTTGATGGCCTTCCTGCGCATGCCGGGCGCCTTCATCCATTCGATCGATATCGCCATCGACAAGGCGTTTACCTCGGCCAGCTTCGGCTTTCCGACCAAGGCGTGGATGGGGGCGATAGGTCACGACGAGGGAATGAAGCTGGGCTTCTCGGCCCAGCCACGGCTGATCGTTTTTGGCGGCGGCCTGCCGGTGGGTTCCGGCGACTGGCTCGGCGGCATCGGCGTTTCCGGTGCTTCCGAAGCCCAGGACGAAGAATGTGCCCGGGCCGGCCTGGCGGCCATCGGTCTGGCTTAAGAACAGCAAACAAAAAGGAAAACAAGGGAATGAAGCAAATCCTGAATTTCATCAACGGCGAATTTGTCTCAACAGACAAGCAGTTCGAAAAGCGCACGCCGCTCGATAACTCGATGATCGGCATGGTGCACGAAGCCGGCAAGGCCGAGGTTGATGCCGCCGTCCAGGCTGCCCGCAATGCCCTCGAAGGGCCGTGGGGCAAGATGACCGTGGTCGAGCGCACCGACATCCTGAACAAGGTGGCCGACGAGATCACCCGTCGCTTCGACGAATTCCTCGAAGCTGAATGCGCCGATACCGGCAAGCCGAAGAGCCTCGCCTCGCACATCGACATCCCGCGCGGTGCGGCCAACTTCAAGATCTTCGCCGACGTCATCAAGAATGCACCGACCGAGTTCTTCGAAATGGCCACGCCGGATGGCAAGGGTGCGCTGAATTACGCGATCCGCCGCCCGGTGGGCGTCGTCGGCGTCGTCTGTCCGTGGAACCTGCCGCTGCTGCTCATGACCTGGAAGGTCGGCCCGGCGCTGGCTTGCGGCAACACGGTCGTCGTCAAACCTTCCGAAGAAACACCGTCGACCGCGACGCTGCTCGGCGAAGTCATGAATGCCTGTGGTGTGCCCAAGGGCGTTTATAACGTCGTGCATGGCTTCGGCCCCAATTCGGCCGGCGAATTCCTGACCACCAACCAGGGCGTCAATGCCATCACCTTCACCGGCGAAACGCGGACCGGTGCGGCGATCATGAAAGCGGCAGCCGATGGCGCCCGTCCGGTATCGCTGGAAATGGGCGGCAAGAATCCGGCCATTGTTTTCGCCGATGCCAATCTCGATGTTGCCATCGAGGCGACCATTCGTTCCTGCTTCTCCAACTGCGGCCAGGTTTGCCTCGGTACGGAGCGCGTTTATGTCGAGCGGCCTTTCTTCGAGACCTTCGTCGCCGCGCTGAAGGCCGGGGCCGAAAAGCTCAAGCTCGGCGTGCCGAGCGACCCGAGCAGCAACATGGGGCCGCTGGTCAGCCAGGAGCATCGCAACAAGGTCCTGTCGTATTACAAGAAAGCGGTCGAGGAGGGCGCCACGGTGGTCACCGGCGGCGGCGTTCCCGACATGCCGGGCGAACTGGCCAACGGCGCCTGGGTGCAGCCGACCATCTGGACCGGCCTGGGCGACGAGTCGACGGTGGCCCGCGAGGAAATCTTCGGGCCATGCACGCTGGTCATGCCTTTCGACAGCGAAGACGAGGTCGTCAAGCGCGCCAATGGCACGAGCTACGGCCTGGCCGCTTCGGTGTTCACCCAGGACGTCAATCGTGCCCACCGCGTCGCCGGTCGTATCGAAGCCGGCCTGGTCTGGGTCAACAGCTGGTTCCTGCGTGACCTGCGCACGCCGTTCGGCGGCGCCAAGCAGTCCGGTATCGGCCGCGAAGGCGGCGTGCATTCGCTTGAGTTCTATACCGAACTCAAGAACGTCTGCATCAAGCTGTAAGGCGAAGTGACCGTGTCCGCAACTTCACCCGAAATCGGCAACCGCATCCTGGCGGGCGGCATAGAGACCAATTACCACGATGTCGGTAGCGGGGCGCCGGTGCTGCTCATCCATGGTTCCGGGCCGGGCGTAACGGCGTGGGCCAACTGGCGTCTGGTTCTGCCGGAACTGGGCAAGACCTGTCGCGCCATCGCGCCGGACATGGTCGGCTTCGGCTACACCGAGCGGCCGGCTGGCATTGAGTACAGCACCTATGGCTGGGTCGATCACGCCATTGGTCTGCTTGATGCGCTGGGTATCGAACAAACCGACCTGATCGGCAATTCCTTCGGTGGTGCCATCGCGCTGGCGCTGGCCATTCGTCATCCGCAGCGCGTGCGCAAGTTGGTGCTGATGGGCAGCGTTGGCGTGCCGTTCGAGATCACGGCGGAACTCGATGCCGTGTGGGGTTATCAGCCGTCGCTGCAAGCGATGCGCGGCCTGCTCGATATCTTCGCGCATGACCGCGGTCTGGTGACCGACGAGCTGGCCGAGTTGCGCTATCAGGCCAGCATCCGGCCCGGCTTTCAGGAATCCTTTTCGGCCATGTTCCCGGCCCCGCGTCAGCGTTGGGTCGATGCCATGGCCAGTGCCGAGGCTGACATCCGGGCGATCAAGCACAAGACGCTGGTCATCCACGGTCGTGACGACCGGGTGATTCCGCTGAGCAATTCCCTGACCCTGAACCGCTGGATCGACGACTCGCAGTTGCATGTTTTCGGCCGTTGCGGGCATTGGGTGCAGATCGAACACAACCGCGAATTCAACCAGCTGGTCAGCAATTTCCTGGCCGAATAAAGAGAAAACATCATGGAACAATCGCAAATCAACGACCTCGGCGACGAACTCTACGCCGCCCTGATCGCCGGCAAGACGGTCAGCCCGCTGACCTCGCGTGGCTTCGACATCACCATCGAGGACGCCTACTACATCCAGCAACGCATGCTGTCGCGCCGGCTGGAAAATGGCGAGAAGGTCATCGGCAAGAAGATCGGCGTCACCAGCAAGCCGGTCATGAACCTGCTCGGCGTCCATCAGCCCGACTTCGGCTATCTGCTCGACGGCATGGTCTACAACGAAGGCGAGTCGATCGAGATGAGCTCGCTGATCCAGCCCAAGGCTGAAGGTGAAATCGCCTTCCTGCTCAAGAAGGATCTGCAAGGCCCGGGCGTCACCGCCGCCGATGTGCTGGCTGCCACCGAAGGCGTCATGGCCTGCTTCGAGATCGTCGATTCGCGCATCACCGACTGGAAGATCAAGATCCAGGACACCGTCGCCGACAACGCCTCGTGCGGCGTCTTTGTGCTCGGTGACCAGCTCGTCGACATCAGCAACATCGACCTCGGCCTGTGCGGCATGGTCCTCGAAAAGAACGGCGAGATCGTCGTCACCGGCGCCGGTGCCGCGACCATGGGCCACCCGGTTAACGCCATGGTCTGGCTGGCCAATACCCTCGGCAAGCTCGGCATCACCCTCAAGGCCGGCGACATCGTGCTGTCCGGCGCGATGGGCGCCATGGTCCCGGTGGTCAAGGGCGACAACCTGCGCATGACCATCGGCGGCCTTGGCGGCTGCTCGGTTCGTTTCGTCTAAGTCGGCAGGCCGTCATGGACTTCCAGATCGATTCCAAAATTGCCGTAATTTCCGGGTCGACCGTAGGAATCGGCTTTGCCATCGCCACCGAACTGGCCCGCGAAGGCGCCAAGGTGGTGATCAACGGCCGCAGCCGGAAAAGCGTCGATGCGGCGGTTTCCCGCCTGCGTTCGCTGGTTGCTGGGGCCGATGTGCAGGGCGTGGCGGCGGATCTGTCCTCGGCGGAAGGTTGTCAGCTCCTGTTCGACGCCTGCCCGCAGGCCGACATCCTGGTCAACAACCTCGGCATCTTCGATCCGGTGCCCTTCGACGCCATTCCTGATTCCGAATGGCAGCGCTTCTTCGACGTCAATGTGATGAGCGGCGTTCGTCTCGCTCGCCATTATCTGCCGGCCATGAAGGCGGCCAACTGGGGACGCATCGTTTTCATTTCCAGCGAATCCGGCATCAACACGCCAGGCGAGATGGTCCATTACGGCATGACCAAGTCGGCCCAACTCGCAGTGTCGCGCGGTCTGGCCCAGAGCTGCGCCGGCACGGGCGTCACGGTCAATGCCGTGCTGCCCGGCCCGACCCGTTCCGAAGGCGTCGGCGAGTTCTTCGCCAAGCTGGCCGCCGAGGCGGGTATCAGCCTCGACGAAATGGAGCGCCGCTTCTTCGCCGAGGGGCGTCCGACCTCAATTATCAAACGCATGATCGATCCGGCCGAAGTGGCTGCGCTGGTCGCCTACGTCTGCAGTGCGAGAGCGGCTGCGACGACCGGTGCCGCGCTGCGTGTCGAAGGCGGGATCGTTTCCACCATTTGCTGAACCACGATCAATAAGGAAATATTGATGACCCAAAAAATCAAATGCGCCCTGATCGGCCCGGGCAACATCGGGACCGACCTGCTCTACAAACTCAAGCGCAGCCCCTACCTCGACCCCGTCTGGATGATCGGCATCGACCCGGAATCCGAAGGCCTCAAGCGCGCCGCCGAGATGGGGCTGAAGACCTGTTCTACCGGTGTCGACGGTTTCCTGCCCCACGTCCTCCCCGACAACGTCCAGATCGCCTTCGACGCGACCTCGGCCTACGTCCATGCCGAGAACAGCCGCAAGCTCAATGCGCTAGGTGTCCTCATGATCGACCTGACGCCCGCCGCCATCGGCCCGTTCTGCGTGCCGCCGGTCAACCTCAAGGAACACGTCGGTCGCCGTGAAATGAACGTCAACATGGTCACCTGCGGTGGTCAGGCCACCATCCCCATGGTTGCCGCTGTCTCCCGCGTCCAGCCGGTGGCCTACGGCGAAATCGTCGCCACCGTTTCTTCGAAGTCCGCCGGCCCCGGCACCCGCAAGAACATCGACGAATTCACCCGCACCACCGCCGGTGCTGTCGAAAAGGTCGGCGGTGCCAAGAAGGGCAAGGCCATCATCATCATCAACCCGGCCGAACCCCCGCTCGTCATGCGCGACACCGTGCATTGCCTGACCGAAACCGCGCCGGACCAGGCCAAGATCACCGAATCCATCCACGCCATGATCAAGGAAGTCCAGAAGTACGTCCCGGGCTATCGCCTGGTCAACGGCCCGGTCTTCGACGGCAACCGCGTCTCCGTCTACATGGAAGTCACCGGCCTCGGCGACTTCCTGCCGACCTACGCCGGCAACCTCGACATCATGACCGCCGCCGGTGCGCGCACCGCCGAAATGTTCGCCGAAGAAATGATCAAGGGCACGCTCAAGCTTGAGCCTGTCGTGGCCTAAGGAATAAGGAGAAATAAATGACCCTACGCGGCAAAAAAGTCACCGTCCACGACATGACCCTGCGGGATGGCATGCATCCCAAGCGTCACCTGATGACCCTCGACCAGATGATCAGCATCGC
This sequence comes from Betaproteobacteria bacterium HGW-Betaproteobacteria-4, assembly GCA_002840785.1. Taxonomy (GTDB): domain Bacteria; phylum Pseudomonadota; class Gammaproteobacteria; order Burkholderiales; family Rhodocyclaceae; genus Azonexus. The sequence goes on from PHCH01000078.1 coordinate 10,043, forward strand.
CACCTCGGTCAACTACGGCTTCCCGGCCCACACCGACGAGGAATACCTCGGCGCCGTCATCCCCAGGATGAAGAAGGCCAAGGTCTCGGCCCTCTTGCTGCCCGGCATCGGCACCGTCGATCACCTCAAGATGGCGCGCGACCTCGGCGTCAACACCATCCGCGTTGCCACCCACTGCACCGAAGCCGACGTTTCCGAGCAGCACATCACCATGGCCCGCAAGCTGGATATGGACACCGTCGGCTTCCTCATGATGGCCCACATGAACAGCGCCGAAGGCCTGGTCAAGCAAGCCAAGCTCATGGAAGGCTACGGCGCGAATTGCATCTACGTCACCGACTCGGCTGGTCACCTGCTGCCGGAAGGCGTCAAAGAACGCCTGTCTGCCGTACGTGCCGCTCTCAAGCCGGAAACCGAACTCGGTTTCCACGGCCACCACAATCTGGCCATGGGCGTCGCCAACTCCATCGCCGCTATCGAAGTCGGTGCCAACCGCGTTGATGCGGCTGCGGCGGGTCTCGGTGCCGGTGCTGGCAACACGCCGATGGAAGTGCTGATCGCCGTGTGCAGCCTGATGGGCATCGAAACCGGCGTCGATGTCGCCAAGATCACCGACGTCGCTGAAGACCTCGTCGTCCCGATGATGGACTTCCCGATTCGCATCGACCGCGATGCATTGACGCTCGGCTATGCCGGCGTCTATGGCTCCTTCCTGCTCTTTGCCAAGCGCGCTTCCGTCAAATACGGCGTACCGGCGCGCGACATTCTGGTCGAGCTGGGCCGGAGGGGCATGGTCGGCGGGCAGGAAGACATGATTGAAGACACTGCCATGAGCATGGCGCGCGCACGAGGACTGATGGCATGAAACTGAACCAGCAAACAATCGGCCAATTGGCTGAACTGCTTGAAAACGCCGAACTGCAGGCACACGACGTCGTCAAGATCACCGACGCCCATCCGGAAATGGATTGGGATGACGCCTACGCCATCCAGAACGAAATCCTCCGCCGCAAGCTGGCCCGTGGCAATCGTGTCGTCGGCCTGAAAGCCGGCCTGACCTCGCACGCCAAGATGAAGCAGATGGGCGTTGAAACCCCGTGTTTCGGCTTCCTCGTCGATTACTTCAGCGTCGCCGATGGCGGTGAGATCAAGATCGAACAATTGATCCACCCGAAGGTCGAGCCGGAAATCGTCTTTGTCCTGAAAAAGGCCCTGAAAGGCCCCGGCTGCCATATCGGCGCCGTGCTGGCCGCAACCGATTTCATCATGCCCGGTATCGAAATCATAGATTCGCGTTACCGCGATTTCAAGTTCGACCTGAAGAGCGTCATCGCCGACAACTGTTCGTCGTCGCGCTTCGTGCTCGGTGGTCAGATGACACCGGTCGCTGGTCTTGATCTGCGCACCCTGGGCGTCGTCATGGAAAAGAACGGCGAACCCGTGGCCATCGGCGCCGGTGCTGCCGTGCTCGGCCATCCGGCGGCGGCGATTGCCATGCTGGCCAACCATCTTGGGGCGCGCGGCGAGGAGATTCCGGCTGGCACGATGATCCTGTCCGGCGGTGTGACTGAGGCTGTTGCGGTCAACGCTGGCGATCACGTCAATTTGCGTATCCAGTCGCTGGGTGGCGTCAGCTGCCGTTTCGTTTAAGGAGACACCATGCCATTCGCGCAAATCTATCTGATCGAAGGCCGCACCGAAGAGCAGAAGAGGGCGGTCATCGAAAAAGTCAGTGCCGCCCTGGTCGAAGCGCTCGGTGCGCCGATTGAGAACGTCCGTGTCTGGATTCACGACGTGCCCAATGCGCAATGGGGAATCGGCGGCAAGACAGCCAAGGATTTGGGGCGGTAGACGCCGCGCCTGCGGTGCGGAGATTCGCTCTCCGCACCGAATGACACAGCGAATTCGATAGTTGCCAGCCTGTAGTTCGATACGACTATTTCAATACCTCATGAGTATTTGATGTCGTGTTAATTGGTATTGGACGGTATTGATCTGGGCGATGCATAGTCCGAATGGGCCGAATTCCTAATGGCTGTTTCAACGAAGCACGAATTAAAAAAGTGCCAGCAAAAGGCACGGATAACTGGAGGAGTAGATGGGCTGGGTGAAGAAAGTTTCGTGGTTGCCGTTCGGCGCCGCCATTGCCTGCGGAACGCTTTCCGCTTGCTCGCAAGGCCCGGACATGTCCGGGATCGCAGCCGAGCGCGAGCGTTCGGTGCATCGCTATGACATAAGCCAGGCGATGGCCAGCAATGGCAAGGTGGTCGTCGTCGGAACGCAAAGCGGTGTCGTCCTGAGCTCGGACGACCAGGGCAAGAGCTGGAAGCGGACGCCGCTCGGCAATACCTCCCTCGTCGACATGACCGTCTGTGGCGATCAGGGCTTCGTCGCCATCGACCATTACCACAAGGTGTGGTCGGCCGATGCCCAGGGCAAGAGCTGGAAATCGGTTCCCCTCGACATGCCGCGCACGCCCTTGGCAGTCACCTGCGACAAGCAGGGGGGCTGGTGGGTCGTTGGCGTCAACGCGGTCATTGCTGGCAGCGCCGATCAGGGCAAGACCTGGAAAATTACCGATCTGGGTGAAGACACGCAGATCACCACCGTTCAGTTTGTCGACGAGAAAAAAGGCATCGCCCTAGGCGAGTTCGGCCTCACGGTGACGACTGAAGACGGCGGTGCGACCTGGAAAAAAGGCCCGCCGATGCCGGGTGAGTTCTACGCCTACGCGGCGCTGTTCGCCAATGACGGCGAGGGCTGGGTCAGCGGCGTGGCCGGACAGGTGCTGCACACCACCGACGGCGGCAAGTCCTGGGCCAAGCAGGTCAATACCACGCAGGCCTCGCTCAATCGCCTGTTCATGCACGAAGGCCAGCCTTTCGGCGTCGGTGCCAGTGGCGTCATCGCTCGCCTCGAAGGCGATAGCTGGCGAGCCGTGCCGTATACCGACCCCGTTCCGGTCTTCCTGGGCGGCGGCGCTTCCCTGCCGGGCCAGTCGGCCATCGTGATCGGCGGCCCCGGCGGCCTGCTCCGTGCGGTCAGTACGCACGCCAAACAATAAGCCACGGAGACATCAAGACCATGGTTGCAAAAGCTCGCCACGCCATTACCCACGCCCTGCACCAGGGCGAGGAATGGATTTTCCGCAATCCGAAGATCGTGCTGTCGCTCGTTCTCGCCGTCACCATCCTGTTCAGCATGGCTTTGCCCAGCCTGCGCGTGTTCACGGATTTCGCCGACCTGCTGCCGCAGAACCACAGCTACATCAAGGTTTACAACCGCCTGAAGGAGAACTTCGGCGGCGCCAACATGATCGTCATGTCGGTGGAAGTCGACAAGGGCACCATCTTCAACGACGAAACCCTGAAGCTCATTCACGAGGCCACGCAAGGCGTCGACAACCTGCCGAGCGTCAATCACAACCTCGTCAGCAGCCTGACGCACCGCACGGCGCGCAAGGTTTTCCTCGACGATCAGGGCGGTTTCGCTTCCGAGTCCTACTACGACCCGCTCAAGCCGAAGCGCACCGTGGCCGAACTCGAGCAGCTCAGAAACGACGTCATTGCCAACCCGACCATCTACGGCCTGCTTGTCTCGCCGGACATGAAGGCGGCGCTGATCAAGGCCCAGATGAACGAGGGCGACATCGATTACCCGACCACCTTCGCGGCGCTGCAAAAGGTCCGTGAAAGCCTGGCCCGGCCCGGCCATGAAATCTATGTGACGGGCAACCCGGTTCTGACCGGCTGGGTCTATACCTATCTCAACCAGATCGTCGAGATCATGGTGTGGACGCTGCTCCTGCTCTCTGCTCTGCTGATTTTCTACTTCCGCCGCTTCTACGGCGTTGCGTTGCCGCTGCTTGGCATTGCCCTGTCCTCGATCTGGGGCCTCGGCTTCATGGCGGCCATGGGCATCAACCTTGAACCGCTGTCCTTGCCGATTCCCTTCCTGATTGCCGCCCGTGCCACTTCGCACGGCGTGCAACTGGTCGTGCGCTACTACGAGGAACTGGCCATCGTCCATGATGGCAAGAAGGCCGCCCGCAACGCGCTGGATGCCTTGTTCCGCCCCGGTTCGCTGGCCATCATCGTCGATGCGGTGGGGATTGCCGTGCTCATGCTCGGTGCCGCACCGTTCAACCACAAACTGGGTTTGGCCGCCGGCTTCTGGGGCTTCTCGGTGATCTTCACGGTGCACTTCATGGTCCCGCTGGCCCTGACCATCCTGCCCGCCCCGAAGAACCACAAGAACGGCAACGAAGGCATCCGTGCCTTCCTCGGCAAGGCCATGGCGATGACTGGCGGTACCGATGGCGGTGCCCGCTCGATCCTCATCCTGACCCTGATCGGCGCCATCGGCGGCACCTACTTCGTGAGCAAGGTGCAACTCGGCGAATCGGAGCCGGGCTCGCCCCTGCTCCACCTGAGCCACGACTTCAACGTGTCGACCAAGGCCATCAACACGCGCTTCCCGGGTTCCGAGGAGCTGCATGTCGCGGCACGCACCGACGAGAAGGGCGGCATCAAGCGCCCCGAGGTCATGGCAGCCATCGAACGCTTCCAGGCGCACATGCTGTCCGACCCTTCCCTTGGCGGCACCAAGGCCATGCCGGGCGTGCTGCGCGTGGTCAACAAGCTGACCCATAACGATGACCCACGCTGGATGCAGTTGCCGGATAACGCCGGGGACATTGGCGGCCTGATGTTTGCCTACATGGCCTCCAGCCCGATTCCCGGCGCCCTGAAGGAATTCGTCACCTCCGATGAAAACGAGGCCGACCTGGTCTTCTACTACAAGGACCACCAGGCCGAAACGATCAATCGCATCGTTGCGCTGGCCGAGGAGGGCATCAAGAAGATCGAAGCCGAAGTGCCCGGCCTGCATATCGAACTGGGTGGCGGCATCATCGGCGTGACGGCGGCCGGCAACCAGGCGCTGCATACCGACCACATGATCATCATCCCGGCCGTCATGCTGCTCGCCTTCTTCATCGTCATGGTCTATTACAGCTCGCTCCATGCCGGCTGGCTGATGGTCCTGCCGATGCTGTTCTCGACACTGATGACCTATGCCTACATGGGCGCACTCAATATCGGGATCAGCGTCAACACCGTGCCGGTCATTGCAGTGGGGGTTGGCGTCGGTATCGACTACGCCGTCTATTTCATGGACCGCATCCGTGAAGAGTATGCCGTGATGCGCGACATGAAGAAGGCCGTCATCACCGCCGTTGCCACCACCGGCTACGCCGTGAGCTTTACCGCCGTCACGCTGATCGCCGGCGTCGTCATGTGGATCTTCATGTCCGACCTGCGCTTCCAGTCCGACGCCGCAATCCTTCTTTCTTTCATGCTCATCGTCAATGCGATCGCCGCCGTGCTGATCGTGCCGTCATGGTGCGTCGTCTTCAAACCGAAGTTTGTGACGCAAGTGCATTACGACGAAGACGGTGTTTTGGAAAACGATTAACAACACTCCGGAAGACCGGGGGAACAGCAACCATTCTTTCAACAAAACCATTGGGGGTTTGATCCATGGAGACAAAACTGAACACTGGAAGGCGCCTGACGCTCGTCGCGGCAGCGCTCTCCGCCTCTTTCGCAACACAGGCGTGGGGCGATGAACTTCCGTCGATGGGCGAAGACTATTCGCCCTGGCAGGTCGATGTGACCTACGAGAACCACACGGCACATCGCGAACATGCCGGCCTGGCCAAGTTCCGCAATACCTTGCAGGCGGAAATCGACAAGAAATTCGGCGATGGCTGGAAACTGCACAGCATCCTGCGTGGCAGTTGGGACGGCGTTTATCGCATGAACAGCAGTGAGTACGGCAAGGATGCCGGTGGGGCGATCAACATGCAGTCGACGACGCCTGGTGGCTATTTGACGACGCCTTGGGGTACCGGACCGGTAACTTACTCTCTAGTCGCTGGCCTGGGTTATCCGGGGGCGGCCGGCAATGCTTTTATCGATACCTACGGAGCAAATAATCCGAATGAGGGAATGCGCGTTCTCGGTGATCGCTGGCACGGCATTGATGGCGGCGTTGCTTTTGGCGTTCCTGTGCGCCCCTGCGACGTTGATAGTCGTGGCTGCCGCGATTTTGGCGGTTATGGCGACAAGACCTTGTCGGAACTGGAGGCGCCAGAGTTCAATAATCGACTGGATTTCATTCGAGAACTGTATGTCAAGAAGACATTCGATCTGGGTGACGGCAAGGGATTATTCCTGAAGCTGGGCAAGCAACAGGTTGTTTGGGGTCGTACCGACCTCTTCCGTGTTTTGGACGTCATTAACCCGGTCGATTATTCGCGTAACAATATTTATGACGAACTGTCAGACATCCGCATTCCGATGTGGATCGCTCAGGCGGAATACCGCATGGGGGCTAGCGAAACGATGCAGGATCGCAACTTCCAGATCGTCTGGAACGTCGATCAGTTCCGCGCCAATAATCTGGGCCAGTGCGGCACGCCAAACGTGATTCTCGACGCCGGTTGTTTCTTCCGCGGCATGGCCAATCTCTGGGATAACGGTGGCACCGTGGCCAACTTTGCCAATGTCGCGCCTGGCACCTTGCTGGCAACCAATTTTGGTCCTGGCCAGATTGGTATCAAGGATGTTCATCTGCCCAGCTGGTCGCTGTCGAATACTCAATTAGGGGCGAAATACGAGGGCGTGACGGCAGATGGCTTGTCTTTCTCGCTGAACGCATTGACCTATCGCTCCCAGTTGCCGTCCCTGCATGGTGGAAAGCGGGCGACTAACTCCTTTACCGGGGCGTATCAAAATGCCTGGCCTTACCTGATTTCTTTCGACATGGAATTTCCGCGGGTTAACCTGATTGGCGGCTCGATGGACTTCCAACTGCCTGCGGCAGGAGCGGCAGTACGTTTCGAGGCGGCCTTTACCGATGGGGAAGAGTTTTCCAATACAGCACGTGAGGAGCTGTACTCGAAGAACAATGTATTCCGCAGTGTGATCGGTATTGATCGGCCAACTTTCATCCCGTTCATCAGCGAAACGTCGGCAACCCTGATTTCCGGGCAGTTGTTCTATCAACACATTTTTGATCACGAATGGAAGCAGGGATCTCTGGGGCCTGTTGGTATGCCGGATTGGGAGGACAACTTCATCGGTACCTTGTTGATCAAGGCGTTCTTGAACAATGGGACGCTCAGCCCACAAATCATCTTCGCGCATGACTTCCAGGCACGGGCGACCGCGGTTGCGCCGCAGGTGGAATGGAACGTCACGAACGACCTGAAGGTGACCTTCGGTGCCAACTACAAGCTGGCTGAAGGGCGCACTCGCTGGAATTTCGACGACTGCCGCGCCTGTAATCCGTTTGCGCCTTATACCGCGCCTAACGGTGATGCCGATCCGTTTACCTCTTATTCGCGTGGCCTCGGTGGCATGGAACCCCTCGGCCGCTTCCGCGCCGGCCCGATTGGTGCCGCGTTCAAGGAAAACGACATTTTCGTTCGTGTTAACTACAAGTTCTAATTTAAACCCGGAGACCTACACATGAAAAAAACCATGATTTCCCTGTTGCCCCTGGTGGCGGCAGGTTTGGTTGGCTCGGCATTTGCTGCCACGGAAGCCGACGTCGAAAACTCCTTCAACCCGTACAAGGCCGGCATGCCCAGCGCACCGGGCGTGACGCCCGGCACGGTGATCACCAAGGAC
>PHCH01000079.1 GCA_002840785.1 Betaproteobacteria bacterium HGW-Betaproteobacteria-4
CGTACTATCTGCTTGGGAAGCAGAAGTTCTGCCACTAAACTACACCCGCCAGTTCAAGAGGGGAAATATCGTACCACAGTCCTCACGCACCTAACCTTGGGTACGGAGTTCGATCTTCGAGTCTAGGAATCGAACCATTTTCTTAACCAGTTTCTCAGGGTGCTTCAACTCACACTCCCATACGATTTTGACTCTCCAACCCATTTCCTTGAGTTGCTTTTGATTTCTACGGTCTCGTTTGACGTTCGCTTCAAATTTGTTCACCCAAAACTCCGTTCTTGTTTTGGGGATAGAGGTGTAACTACATCCCTTATGTCGATGCCAAAAACACCCGTGAACAAAGATGATTTTCTTTCTACCGGGAAATACTAAATCAGGACTTCCCGGTAGATTCTTCACATGTATTCGGTAACGATACCCGAGACGATGAAGCATTCGGCGTAACGTCAGTTCCGGAACGGTATCGACGGAATGGATAGACGCCATGATCTCGCTGCGTCTTGCTGTCGAAACATGATCAACCATGAGGCATCAACCGGACCTTGGTCAGTTCGAACGAAATACTCAGGTGCCGGATTTTCGTCCTGAGTTTTCTTCAAGGAAAGAAACCAGTCCCTTTTTCAAACTTTCACCTACGGCACGTCCAAGTAGCGGCGGAACAGCATTACCTACCTGCCGTCCCTGTGCTGTCTTTGAACCTTTGAATACCCAACTATCAGGGAAGGACTGAATTCTTGCGGATTCACGGACAGTTAGTTGCCGAGGTAAGGTGTAGTGGATGGGAGGATGAAATCCGGCAAGGTGATCACCTTTTGGACCGAATCCGCCTCCGGCACGAATAGTCGGACTGGGGCGGTCAGAGTAAATCCTGCCTCGGCGATAGTTTGGATCAACCTCGCCTTCCTTCAAATTCTTCCATCTTGCAACGACATGTTCAGCATGCTGGTTAGGTTCGTGGTTCGGGGCGTTAGGGTTGTTGATAAGATCACCGATTGCTTCAGCAGCAGAGACATGCTGAGCGCCCTTCTTCTTTGTGGGAAGGTGGGGTTTCCAACCAAGTCCAGCAAGCACAAACAATCGTTTTCTTGCTTGAGGAACACCAAAATCAGCGGCATTTAGAATGCCGACCTCGACTTGGTACCCGAGTAAGTTGAGATGAGAAATAAACTCGTCCAGGTGATGTTTGTTTTTCGCATTCGCCATACCTGCAACGTTTTCAAGCAACAGTGCCTTCGGGCGAGTCTGCTCAACGATACGGAAGTACTCACGCCACAGAAAATTCCGGGGATCGTCCGGATTTCCCTTACCGGCGGTACTAAATCCTTGGCATGGAGGTCCTCCAACAACAAGATCAAACTCACCTTCCGGTTGGAACTCCCGAACATCCCCCTCGAATACAGACCATTCAGGACGGTTGTGACGAATAGTGGCGCATGATTCGGGATCGTGGTCGACACACATAACGGTGTCCAATCCTGCCATCTCGAGACCAATATCTAAACCTCCACCGCCAGTAAAAAGCGATAGAACCCTTAGTCGATGCTTTGCCAAACCACTTCTCCGATTCTCAATGACTTTGATAATTTGACTCAGGAAAGTGCATCCCGAATCGCTTGCTCGTATACGTTCTGCGGCGGAAGATTGCTAGGTGATGTAAAAGCAAGCGCCACCTGATCTACTGTTGTCGTGAATATTCCTCCACGACGCAAACCTCTCACGTTACCTATGTCTGCCGGTTCTGCAACGTCGTACCACATGAAAGAAAGCGACCCGGACTGAAGGTTGTAAGAGAGCAAATTGCTGCCAAGTCGCTCCTGAATCTTTGAATAGACACGTTTCGGTGACACAAAAAACAGACCCTTCGAACACAGTTGCTCTCGGCGCAGAACATGTCCCTTGTAGATAAGTTGGGGCAAGATTCGTTTATTGACGTTTTCCCAGTTAAACCCAGCAGTACTCGTTCCCGGGAAATCGATCCCGTTTAGGTGTGCTTCACGTTCTGCTCGGTAATTTCCGGTAGTGTCAATTGATTGGACTTCAACGGCAACGAAACTCTCAATTTCGTCTGCTGAATTCAGTTTCGCTAGAATCCAATCGACAAAATACCCACCTGACCTTCCTCTATTCGGAAGACGGAGTTCTCCACCCCATCCTTTCCCAAAGACCGCAATCCTGTGCTTTCCAGATGCTGTAGATGCGGATTTCGCTTTTGCGCCGGGTAATAGTTGGATATCCGGACCAAACGCAACCGTAGCGACATCCTCAAGCACGGAGTAGGAGTTGGCGTACAACCGCAAAGGACAGCAGATGACTGGGTCGCCACTGCCGGGTGCTAACGTACAAACACCGCTGATTTCGCCGTCCGAAAGTGTTTTTTGGCATTTGCCACCGACAAATGGGCAAGAACGATTCGCTCGGGCAGTTGTTGCTACAGCACTTCTATCAGTCGGCGCATACCCGAAAAACTCAACAATTTTTGTACCCACCGGACACTCCTCAGGAATCCGGTGAGTATATCGATACTAAAGAGGGGTGCAAGGTTAGGTGCGTGAGGACTGTGGTACGATATTTCCCCTCTTGAACTGGCGGGTGTAGTTTAGTGGCAGAACTTCTGCTTCCCAAGCAGATAGTACGNNAGTCAGCAACGGGCAGAAGTGTCGTTGGAACCGTCGAAGATCGCTCCCATAACGGTAACTGCTTGGAGCATCGTGCTACATCGGAATGGTGCTTCCCAAGCTAGAGCCGTGGGTTCGATTCCCATCGCCCGCTCCACATCGAATTCAGGCAGGTCGTTGATCTGCAAAAGAAAAAGCCAACCGAGAGCGGTTGGCTTTTTTGTTGTCTGGTCGATATCTGGTCAGAGCTAGGTAGAGTCAACGCCAAGTGTATCCAATGGCGTCTAGGCGTCCGTTGATCGGCCTTTGCTGAGCTTGACCTTCGCACAGGCTCTGGCGGTAATAAGCCTGTGACCTGCCTTTCGCTAATGGAGTAGCCCTGTCAGTAGCTTGGGAAGTAACGCCCGGAGTCGCATGATGCTCCAAGCAGATACCGATAGCCGATAACATGCCGGTGTTGGAGTGAGATGCCACGAGAATTCTGATTAGTGCGCGCTAGCCCTTTGAAGGCTGAAATATCATTATTCTTTCAAAGCGGTTGTTAGCTGTCGAGCTATTCTGAGCTGAGTCTGCAGCATCTATAATTGGATTCATGGCTATGAGTGGAAGTTGTGTGCCCGTCACTCTTACCCATTCGTTGTATGCGTTGGTGGCTTCCTCCATTTGACCTTGAAGTTCATGTCTTGGATCTTCGGCCAACATAACCCTACTCAAAGCAATTGGTTGTCCGTCCAGGTCCGTGACCCAGCGAACACATAGGGGATATTCGAACATCGTTTCTACGATGTGTAGCTGACCATCAGGCGATGTTCCAAGACCACGAATCCAGCTGAACCAGCTTGATGGGTAGTTCATCGACAACGTTAGCAATACCACGCAATCTCCGAAGGCTCCCAAGATGTCGTCCAGCGTGAGGTACTCGGTGCCCCCCGTAAAAGCCTCTGAATCAAGGTGTGCCCCAATCTTGTTGCGAACCCACCTAACGGGACCTTGAAGACGACTTTTCTTTAAGCGTTTAGCTACCTCGTGATAGGTTTTTTGATCTGCATTTGGCCATTGAGTACGGGCGTCGCGGGATGCTTTGTCATTCATCCTTGACACAAGAAGAGCCGTAACGTCCATGAGTTTGCAGACAGGCACAGTGATTCCCCTCATCGCTCTCCGTCGTGACTTAGAGTCAATCAGGAGTTCTGAGAAAAACGTAACATCACGACATGCTTCGGCGGCAAGCACGAGCATGCCAGTTCGATCGTCGTTGGGCGTCCAGCGAGGAATGGTGTGATCGGCGTCCAGTAGGTCAACAATGCCAGGAGCCAGCATTTTCCCGTCAGGCCCCATAGTGATTGGTAATCCTGTAAAGCTGGCTGCAATTCGTTCGAACATACTTTCATCGATAATTAACTTTGGCATGATCTCTTTGTGTCGGTGAATCGCCCCGCCTTCAGTAGACGCTCTTCAGCCAGTTGAAATACTGCTTTTCGAACTCTACCGGAGAAAGCCTGTTCGCATAACTGTGATGGCGTTTCGGGTTGCATTCAGCAGCAACTGAACGGCAGGTGACCGGCACTTTGCTGACGGGAGGAAGACCTCAGGCCAACGACGGCAATGGCCGATTTCCAGCATTCGTCCAAAACGTGGATTGGAGATGAAAATTCCAGGTGGCACCAACGACGCCGCGATATGGTTTAGGAATCTATTACGCCGCCACCTGTTTTCAGCCTGCCGGGGTCGGTTACCCGCAATGCAGTGCCAGCTTCCAATCTGGCCATGGACATTTCAATTTTGGCCATTTTTTCCGGTTGACCGTGGAAACGGGCTGGCGACTGGGGGATGCCAATTAAAAGAAATTAGACAATGGTTTAGATCGAGAAAACCAGCCGGATTCGCGGTAATAATTGATGCGCAGGAACCTGCCACTTCCGGGTGGCGTTTTCTCTTCATATAAAAAGGAGACATCATGATTTTTGAAGGTGGTTGCTATTGCGGCGATGTGCGTTATCGGGTCGAAGGCGAGCCGGTCCTGGAGGGGCAGTGTCACTGTCGCCAGTGTCAATACATCACGGGGGGCGAGCCGAATACGTTCATCGCCGTCCCGTCGAGCAGTTTTGCTTACACCAAGGGCAATCCAGCCTCATTTACGCGCAGCGATGTGCCCAATGCGGTGACGCGCCGGTTTTGCCCGAACTGTGGCACGGCGATTGGCACAGAGATTCCGGGTGGGCTGATGGCGGTGAAGGTTGGCACGATGGATGAGCCGGCCCGTTTTGCGCCCAAGGTCGCGATTTTTACGGTGGACAAGCAAGCGTTCCACATGATTCCGGAGGGCGTGCCCAGTTTCGAGAGAATGCCGGGCTGAGTTTTCGTTTCGGACATTCACCCCCGGCAAGCTGTCGAGGGTGTAACCAAAGCAATTGGTTTTCAGCCGAGCAGTTTCCGCTGGTCGAGGTACTTTTCGAGGATTTCCAGGCGGGCGAGCGGGTCGTCGAGTTCGAGCAGTTTTTGCTTGGCGAGGTTCTGGATGGGCAGGACTTCGGTGATGCGGAAGCCGACCCATTCGGCTTCGTCGTAGCGGTGCGGTTCGGGCAGGCGTTCGTTGCCGAGGTCGTCGACGACGCGGCGGAGCAGCGGGACGAGGCGCTGGCGTTCGGGCGGTAGCGGTGTCGGGCCGCTTTCGGCCAGCAGTTCGACGCTGGCTTCGAGCTGGTTGTTGGCGCCGACGCTGGTTTCGATGATGCGGAAGCGGCGGCTGCCGTGGGCGGTGATCATCAGGATGCCGAGCTGTTCCATCTCCCAGTTGGCGATGGTAGCCAGCGTGCCGACGGCGTGCGGTTCGGCGGTGGCGCCGACTTCGCTGCCTTTTTCGATGAGGCAGACGCCGAAGGGCGAGCCGTCTTTCATGCAGGCGGCGGCCATGTCGAGGTAGCGTTGCTCGAAGATCTTGAGCGGCAGCACACTGCCCGGGAAGAGCACGGTGTTGAGCGGGAAGAGCGGGATGCGCATCGTTTCGACGGCATTGCCGGTCGGCGAGCGGACGAAGTCGAACCAGCCCATCATTCGCCCCAGCGTTGCATCAGCGTGTGTGGCACGCCGATCTGGTCGAGGATGCGGGCGACGACGAAATCGACGATGTCCTGGACGCTTTGCGGGTGGTGGTAGAAGCCCGGGCTGGGCGGCAGGATGACGGCGCCGGCGCGGGAGAGGCGCAGCATGTTTTCGAGGTGGATGGCCGAGAACGGCGTTTCACGCGGCACCAGCACGAGCTTGCGGCCTTCTTTCATGACGACGTCGGCGGCGCGTTCGATCAGGTTGTCGGCCAGTCCCTGGGCGATGGCGGCCAGGGTGCCCATCGAGCACGGGCAGACGACCATGGCGTCGGGCGGGTTGGAGCCGGAGGCGACCGGGGCGAACCATTCTTCGCGACCGAAAACGGCGAGGTTTTCCGGGTTGACCGTGGGAAAGCGGGCGAGCAGGGCGGCTTTGGCCTCAGACGGGCGTGACGGCAGCTCGAAATCGAGTTCCTGCTTGGCGACGACTTGCGAGGCTTGCGAGTAGAGCAACTGCACCTTGCAGCCAGCTTCGAGCAGGCATTCGAGCAGGCGCAAGCCGTAGGGCATGCCGGAGGCACCGGTCAGCGCGAGGCAAATCGTTTTAGGCATCAGGCAGCTTCCGTGGGGGCGGGTTCAGCCAGCAGTTTAGCCGCGATCAGGCCGTTGATGGTGCCGAAAACCAGCGCCGCGGCGGCAAAAACCGGGGTGAGCAGAAAGACGCCGTCATGCGGAATGAGCCAGACGCGGGCGAGCAGCAACTGGCCGCCGATGTGGGCGAAGGCGGCGAGGATCGACAGGCTGACCGGGCCGAACCAGCGGGCCGGCAGATGGCGGAGCCGAGCAGCAGGCTGCCGGCCAAAACCCGCAGGGCGCTGACCCAGACCGCCGTGCCCCAGCCGTAGCGGGCCAGCACGACGAGGGTGACGATGTTGGCCAGCCCCGGCTTGACGCCGGGCAGCGGCGACGGGATGGCGGCATCGACCAGCGACAGGCCGACGGCCGCCGTGGCCAGCCAGGCGACGCGGCGGTCCTCGGCGGTGACGGTGAGCTGAGCCACCCCCGGCCGAGGCCCGGGGTCTCCTCGCCACGAGTTTGGTGCGCCTTCGGCGCCAGCCTTGCCAGTCTCGCTCGCCTCGCCATGAATGGCAGCGGCTGCGCCAGACGCGTGGTCAATAACTGATCGAGTCATAGACCTTGGTCCGCCCGGCGATCTGGATGCTGACGCGATTCGGGGCGCAGATGGCGATTTCGCCGGGGCGCATGAGCCAGCCCTGCTTGACGCAATACTGGCGCGGGCTGGGGTCGGAGACGACGCGGGCGCGGCCCGGTTCGACGGCGATCAAGGTGGTGCCGAGCGGCCCGGTGACTGCGTATTGCTTGCGGGCTTTGAGGTCGACTTCGGCGAAAACGCGACCTTCCTGCCGGATGATGGCGCGGTCGGCCAGCCCGCCTTGCCAGAAAACCGGGATGCTGACGCCGACGGCAGCGGCGCTGAGCAGCATGATCAGCCAGTCGCCGGGGCGGATCAGCGGCAGCCAGGACATGGCCGGCAACGGGACATTTCAATTTTGGCCATTTTTTCCGGTTGACCGTAGGATTGGTGCCGGGCGCTTCGCCGGCCTCAGCCGCCGGCCAGCGTGCGGTGGCGGACGAGCACGCGGGCGCTCGTCGCGAACTGGCTGGCCAGCCATTCGGCCATGTAAACCGAGCGGTGCTGGCCGCCCGTGCAGCCGATGGCGACGGTCAGGTAATTGCGGCTGTCGCGGATGTAACTGGGCAGCCAGGTGGCGATGAAACGACTGATGTCGTCGCGCATGCGGCGGACTTCGTCCTCGGCTTCGAGGAAATCGACGACCGGCTGGTCCTTGCCGGTCAGCGGGCGCAGTTCCGGGTCGTAGTGCGGGTTGGGCAGGCAGCGCACGTCGAAGACCAGATCGGCGTCGAGCGGAATGCCGTGCTTGAAACCGAAGGACTCGAACATCAGCGTCAGGCCCTGGCCCGGCTCGGCCTCGATGAACTGGCGCACCCAATCGCGCAGGCCGGCAGCCTTCATGCCGCTCGTGTCGATGCGGTGGCCAAGTGTCGAGATCGGTTCGAGCAAGGCCCGTTCGGCCCGGATGGCTTCGACCAGCGTCTGCTCGGCCGTGGCCAGCGGGTGGCGGCGGCGGGATTCGGAGTAGCGCTTGAGCAGCGTTTCCTCGTTCGAGAAGAGAAACAGGAAAATCGGCTCGATGCCGGTGGCCTTGAGGCTTTCGAGCTTTTCCGGGACGAGGTCGATGCCGTGTCCGGAGCGGCCGTCGATGGCCACAGCCACTTTCTGGACGCCTTCATCATTGAGCATTCGGGCCAGGAAAGTCAGCATCACCACCGGCAGGTTGTCGACGCAGTAATAGCCGGCGTCTTCAAGCAGGTTCAGGGCGACGGACTTGCCGGAACCGGACAGGCCGCTGATGAGAATGAGTTTCATGGGAGCAGAGCATAATCAAGGCGGCGCACGGTATCAACCCGCGGCATAATATAAAGCCGGCAGTCTTTGTACGAGCTACGCGTCATTCCCGCAAAAGCGGGAATCCAGTTCGTAACCTGGACTCCCGCTTTCGCGGGAGTGACGAATCTGGTTGCCGGGCGAACAGAAAAACAGGAGACGACCATGCCCCCAACATTCCCTTTGCTCGATCTTCCATTCCTGGCCGAACTGACGGCCTTGCGGCGTGATATCCACGCCCACCCGGAATTGGCATTCGATGAAAACCGGACGTCCGACATCGTTGCCCGCGAACTCGAGCGATACGGCCTCGAAGTCCATCGCGGCATCGCCAAAACCGGCGTCGTTGGCGTCCTGCGCGCCGGTACATCGTCCAAAATGGTTGGCCTGCGCGCCGACATGGATGCCCTGCCGCTGGCCGAGATGAACGAATTCCCGCATCACTCGAAGCACGCCGGGAAAATGCACGCCTGCGGCCACGACGGCCACACCGCCATGCTGCTCGGCGCCGCCCGCCACCTGGCGCAGCATCCCGATTTCGACGGCGTCGCCGTGTTCATCTTCCAGCCGGCCGAGGAATCCGAAGGCGGCGCCGCAGTGATGATCGAGGACGGCCTGTTCGAGCGCTTCCCGGTCGAAGCCGTCTTCGGCCTGCACAACTGGCCGGGCATCCCGGTTGGCGAAATGGCCGTCATGCCCGGGCCGGTCATGGCCGGCACCTGCGCTTTCGAGATTTTCGTGCGCGGCCACGGCTGTCATGCCGCCATGCCGCATCAGGGCGTCGATTCCATCGTCGCCGGGTCGCAACTCGTGCAGGCGCTGCAAACGGTGGTCAGCCGGACGCTGCACCCCTGCGAATCGGCGGTGGTCAGCGTTACGCAATTTCATGCCGGCGAGGCGTGGAACATCATTCCCGAAGAGGTGGTTTTGCGCGGCACCATCCGCAGCTTCAAGCCGGAGGTGCAGGAAGGCATCGAACGCGCCGTCGAACGATTGTGCAGCGGCATCGCGGCGGCCAACGGGGCGCAGATCAGCGTCCAGTTCGACCACCGCTATCCACCCACGGTCAACAGCGTCAACGAGGCCAAATTCTGCCGGGAAGTCGCCGCCGAGGTGTTCAAGCCGGAACGCGTGCTGACCGATATCCTGCCCTCGATGGGGGCCGAGGATTTCGCCTACATGCTCAACGAAAAGCCGGGCTGCTACGTCTGGCTCGGCAACGGCCCGGGCACCGGCGGCTGCACGCTGCACAACCCGCACTACGATTTCAACGACGAGTTGCTGACCCTAGGCGCCAGTTACTGGGTGCGCCTCGTCCAGCGTTACCTGCCGGTAAAGCCAGCGGCCTGAACTGGCTTTCGCGGGCGAAAAAAGCGGCGTTGAACGCCGCCTTTTTAGCGCTGGGCGCCGCCCCGTCTACAGCTTGAAGCGGGAAACCTGCTGGTTCAGTTCCCCGGCCATGCCTTTCAGGCGTTCGGCCGAAGCGACGACGTCGCGCATGGCGCGGGCCCCTTCTTCGATCAGGTTGCGCACTACGCCGATGTGGGTCTGCATCGTTCCTTCGTTCTGATACTCGACGCTGATGGCATCGGTGATGCGCGCCACCACCTGCGTCACCTCGAGCGAACTGGTGTTCATCTGGTCGAAGGCGTCGCGCGCCTGGTTGGATAGCTGGACGCTGCCATCGACCTGACGCATGCCGGATTCCATGGCATCGACGGCGCGTGCCGTGCCGGTGTGGATGCTGTCGACCATGGCGGAAATTTCAGCGGTCGATTTTGTCGTGCGTTCGGCCAGCTTGCGCACCTCGTCGGCGACCACGGCAAAACCGCGCCCCTGTTCGCCGGCACGTGCCGCTTCGATGGCAGCATTGAGGGCGAGCAGGTTGGTCTGGCTGGCGATGTCGGAGATGACGCCGAGGATGGAATTGATCTGGGCGGACAGCGTGCCCAGTTCGCGGATGTGGGTGGCGGTGACCTGCACCGAGCTGGCCATCGATTTGGTTTCTTCGGCGGCCTTGCTGGCCAGCGCCGCGCCACTCCCCGAGATTTTGCTCGACCCCTGAACGATCTGCTCGGCTTCCCTGACGGCACTCATCACCTGGCCGAGGCTTTCGGAGAGCACTTCGCCATTGCTGACCATGTTGCGGGCGACATCCAGTTGCTGATCGCTGCCGTTGGCTACCTGCGAGGTGGCCGAGGCCATCTGGGTCGCCGTCTGGGCCACGTCGTGGGCGTGGTTGGCGAGGGTGCTGACCAGTTCGCGCAGGTGCGTCTGCATGGCGGCCAGCCCGGCCAGCAGGCTGTCCTGGTCGCCAGCGACCAGGCTGATCGGCTGCGTCAGGTCGCCGGTGGCTACGGCATTCGCCACCTGGCGGGCGTAGCCCGGTTCGCCGCCGAGTTGGCGGCGGACATAGGCCAGCGTGGTAACGACGCTGGCGATGCCGACCAGAATGGCCAGCGCCGATAGCGCCAGCACGATGTTGCCGGCCTGCGCGGCCTTGCCGGCGACTTCCTGGCGCTGCGCTTCGGTGGCCTTGTTGATGACCTCGAGATCATCGAGCAGGGCCTTTTTCAAGGCCCGCCAGGCTGGCGTTTCCTTGCTGTTGATGAGGCGCTTCGCATCGTCGCCGAGGCCTGCCTTGATGGCGGCTAGAACTTCTGTCTGGGCATCGGCCTGGGCCTGGGCGAGCGGTCCGAGGCGGGCCAGGGAGCTGTCGAATCCGTCGATCGATTTCGCTGCGGCGGTCGCTTCCTGGCGCGCCGTGGCGAAATCCTGGCGAGCCTTTTCGAGATTGTCGAAAGCCTTGGGATTGCTCGGGTCGAGGACAATATTGCGCAACGCCTGACCCATTTGCAGACCCTGGCTGTACATGTCCTGATAGCTGTGCTGCAGGGTGCCGACGCCATCGAGGAAGCTGCCGAAACGGGCCGAGGTGCTGCGCAGGCCGCTGTTGGCGACGACAACGGCGGCAATGAAAGCGGCCATGATCAAGGCCATGCCAAGCAACAGTCGGTTACGGAAACTCATGGCCCTACCCCTTTTGTAATATTAGAGTTTTATTGTACGGCTTGGCCATTGGCTGAGCTAGCGCGATCAGCCGGCTGTGATCATCCCGTTGTTGAGCCTGAGGGCATTGACCAGCAGCAGCTCGCGTTCGAGGCCGGCGACCAGGCGCTCGTCGGAAAGATTGAGAAAGCGGGCATTGACGTCGACGGCGAACGGCAGAGCGAGCACGAAGGCGGCAAAGTCGGCTTTCGGCAACTGGCGTTTCTCCATCATCGCGAAGGAGACGATGACCTTGATGGCGTGCCAGGCCAGTTGCTCGATATTGCTGCGAAAGTTGCCAAGGCGCCGGAAAGCACGCTCGAAAGCGACGTCGACCGTGGAAAACGGCTTGCCGTGACCAGGAATGACGATGTCGATGGGCAGCCGGGCGAGCATTTCGAGCGTTTCCTGGGTGCTGGCCAGGCCGTCGGCTTCGCCGAGCAGTTCCGGGAAAATGACGCCGAAGCCGTTTTCCCACAGCGCATCGCCGGAAATCAGGATGCGTTTTTCCGGGTTGTAGTAGGCCAGCGCCTCCATGTCGTGACCGGGAACGGCCAGCGCCTGCCAGTTGAGGCCGCCCATTTCGATTTGGTCGTTGGCTTCAATTAGCCGGTCGTGCTGGAATCGGGCGCTTTTCTGGCCGAGCGGCGAGAGCAGCAGCGCGTCGCTGTCCCACTCGGCAATGACGGCGTGCAGGCCGGCCGGGACGCTGATCTCGCAGTCGAAAGCGGCCTTGAGCGCGGCATTGCCGCCGATGTGGTCGGAATGCGAGTGGGTGTTGATCAGCCGGCTCAGCGCGCGGCCGGCGAGCGCGTGATGGACGAGATCAACCGTCTGCTCGGCATGCGTGACGTAGCCGCTATCGACCAGCGTGGCTTGGTCGCCGTCAAACAACAGGATGTTGTTGGCCGACAGCCAGCCGCGTTCGAGGACAAGCAGGCTGGCCGGAAGGTCGGCGCTCATTGAGTGTTTTCCGGGCTGTCGTCAGGATCGGTCGGTTCAATCGTCGTTGGCACGACCCGTTCGGCCACGATGTCCGGGGCGCTCAGCGGCGGCCGGCCGCAGCCCAGGCAATAGCCCGAATCGGGGTCGGCCATGCAGATGCCGACGCATTGGTAGAGTTCTTCGTCGTTCATGTTGCGTAGCCGTTGTTGCGACTGTCGCTTTCCGGCGGGGCCTGTTCGCGGCGGCGCCGGGCGACCTTGGCCAGGATGTGCTGCTGTCCGGCGTCGTCGAGGCGCGACCAGGCCGTGATTTCGTCGATGGTGCGCAGGCAGCCCTGGCACAGGCCGTTGCGCGCATCCATCTTGCAGATGTTGATGCAGGGTGAGGTGGTCATTTAAATGAGCATGAAGCGGTGTTGCTGGTCGCGGACCATTTCAACGGCTTCGAGGGCTTCGTCGCGACTGATTCTGGCCAGCATGGCCAGATGAAGACGGCGGTCGCGTCGTCGGTTACGATGCCCTGGCGGTCAACCGTGATGCTGACCGGCGTCAGGTGCAGGGCCGGTTCGGGCGCCGTGAGGTAGTCGGCCAGGGCGTGGACCAGATGTTCCGGCATCAGCGATTCGGCGGTGTGGCGCAATCTGGCGTCGAGTTCGGCCAGATGACGGGTGCCGACTTCGAGGGCATGGCCGCCCGAGGTGCCACGCAGGACGGTGAGGTGGGCGCGCTCGACCGAGACATCGGCACGCAGGCCCTCGCGCTCGTCGCGCAGCGCCTTGACGTGGGCGTGGAAGGTGTAGAGCAGGCTTTCGAGGGCCTTGCAGCGCAGGCCGTGCCGGGTGGTCTCAAGCTGGCAACTCGGCTCGATGAGTGTCTGGCCGGAGAAAAAGAGCACGAGCTGGGGGACGTCGCTGCGGATGACATCGCCCTGTTGAGCCAAGCCGAGCTGCTTTTTCTGCTGCCGGCGGGCAGCGAACATAGCGTAGAAGTACTCGCTTTCCCAACTGCACGGCTCGGCCAGAAAGTCGCGCACCGCCTGGCTGCGGCCGAGCATCTGGTCGATGTCGCCGGCCGTCGCGAACAGCGCGTGCACCAGCGGATCGTCGGCGAAGGCCTTGCGGTTGATGTCGATCGGCCCGGGCAGCGAGGCGACCAAGCCGTCGCAGTAACCCAGAGCGTACTGGACCGGGCCGCTCAGGTGCTTCTCAAAACCCGGAGCAGCCTTGAGCATCGGGTCCACCAGCTCGGCCACGCGGTCGAGCGCCTTGCGCAGGGACGGGTCCGGCGGCGGGGTGGGTTTGAGGAAATCAGCTACGGCGGAAAGAAGGCTCACTCGGTCCCGGCACAGAGAGCCCGGCCGGCTTTGGCGCCATTCGGGCGGTTGATGGCACTGGAAATCCAGTCGCCGACTAATGCCAGTTTAGCCAGATCGATGCCGGTTTCAATGCCCAGACCCTGCAACAAATAAACAACGTCCTCGGTTGCCACGTTGCCGGAGGCGCCCTTGGCGTAGGGACAGCCGCCAAGGCCGGCGATGGAGCTGTCGAAAACGGCCATGCCCATCTGCAACGAGGCATAGATGTTGGCGATGGCCATGCCGTAGGTGTCGTGGTAGTGGCCGGCCAGCTTTTCGATGGGGAGGAGTTTGGCGCAGGCTTCGATCAGGCGTTTGACCGAGGCCGGATTGCCGACGCCGATGGTGTCGCCGAGCGAGACTTCGTAGCAACCCATGTCGAACAGGGTTTTGGCGACTTCGGCGGCTTTTTTCGGGTCGATGGCGCCCTCGTAGGGGCAACCGACGACGCAGGAAACATAGCCGCGGACCGGGATTTCGAGTGCCGAAGCGGCTGAAACGATGGGTTCAAAGCGTTTCAGGCTCTCGGCGATAGAGCAATTGATGTTTTTCCGGGAAAAACTCTCGGAAGCGGCGCCAAAAATGGCAACTTCGGTCGCGCCGGCTTCAATGGCCGCGTCAAAACCTTGCAAATTTGGCGTTAAAACCGGGTAGACCGTAGCAGCGTGGCGTTTGATGCCGCGCATGACCGCCGCGTTGTCGCCCATCTGCGGCACCCACTTCGGCGAGACGAAGGAAGTCGCTTCGATGACACGCAGGCCGGCCTCGGCCAGGCGTTCGATCAGTTCGATCTTGATCGCCGTCGGGACCACTTGGGCTTCGTTTTGCAGCCCGTCGCGCGGGCCGACTTCGACGATTTTGACTTTTTTTGGCAGGAGCATGATGGAGGTCGGGCTAAAGTGAGGCGCTGCTAATTAGAGGATGCGGCACTGCTGATTCCGATAACCAGCAGCAGCGGTACGGCGACGAGGATGAGCACGCCATCGGCAGCCAGTGTGACGGGGGTCGCCAGCAATTTGCCGGCTTGCGAAATGGCCTTGGCACCCGCCGATTTTTCCGCCGAAACGTTGATGGTGTATTCCTTGCGCAGCTTTTGGGTGGCGTTCTCGGCCTGGATGCCGTTGGCACTGTAGCGCGTGCCGCTCAGCTTGCCGGTGAAGTTCAGATTACCCGTCGGCAATGGCTTGAAGCCGGCGGCAATGGCTTTCTCTTTCTGCTCGGCAGAGGCGGTTTTGCCGATGTTCAGGGTATAGCCGCCCGTGATGCGTTGCGCCGAATCGACCGAAAAGGTTTGGAAATGGACGTTGACCACGTCGCGCAGATCGGGGGCGATGACGGCCTTGATGGCCTCGGGCGCATCGAATAGGTAGTGATGTTCCTTGCCGATGACGGCCAGCGTTTTGCCGTCGGCCGAGATGAGGACTGAGCCGACTTTCTCGTAGTAGTTTTCGCGATCGCCGCCGGACATCATGGCGGCTGTCAGGCAGCCGCTCGACATCGGGATAGCGGCGATGCCGCCGACGAGAATCAGTTTCCTGCGCAGATGGTTCATGGTGAGCTTGTCATTGACCAAAATGATGTCCGCGGCATTATGCGCCACTTTCAAATTCGACCAGCGCCGCGCCATCGCTCACCTGCTCGCCGGCAG
This sequence comes from Betaproteobacteria bacterium HGW-Betaproteobacteria-4, assembly GCA_002840785.1. GTDB lineage: Bacteria > Pseudomonadota > Gammaproteobacteria > Burkholderiales > Rhodocyclaceae > Azonexus. The sequence continues at coordinate 15,142 of PHCH01000079.1, forward strand.
CGTAGCAGAAAGTCTTGACGGTTCCGGCGGCGGGGGCGGTGATGGTGTGTTCCATTTTCATCGCTTCGAGGATGAGCAGCGGGGCGCCTTTTTCGACCTTCTGGCCGGGCTGGGCGAGCAGGGCGACGACCTTGCCGGGCATCGGGGCGGTCAGGCCGCCGCCTTGGGCGCCGCCGGCTTCGACGAGGTGCAGCGGGTCGTCACGCAGAAGTGAGTACGTGCTTCCGTTGAGGAAGATGCTGCGCTTTTCGTCGACCGCGACAACGCTGGCGATCATCCGGCGGTCGTCGAGCTCGACGGCGAAGCGGTCGCCTTCGAGCTTCTTGCCGCGGGCCAACGTGGTCTGGCCATCGATGCCGATCTGCCATTTGTCGCCCTGGTAGCGAACCATGGCTTCGATCAGGCTGTCGCCGTCGCGGAAGCCGATCATCCGGGCCGCCGAGAGGTTCATGCGCCAGCCGTCGCGGGCATGCCAGGGGGAATGCGGGTCGCCGCTGGTATTGGCGGCTTGTTTGGCTGCGTGCTGTTCCCAGAGCAGCTCGCCAACCGTGGCGACGAGCAGGGCATCGCGCGGCACGGCCTGGGCGGCGGGGAAGAGAAATTCCTTCTGGCGCTCGATCAGGCCGGTGTCGAGGTCGGCGCCGGCAAAGGCCGGGCAGGCGACGAGGCGGGAGAGGAAATCGATGTTGGTGGTGACGCCGGCCACCTGATAGTCGGCCAGCGCCTTGCGCATGCGAGCCAGCGCGGCGTCGCGGTGCTCGTCCCAGACGATGAGCTTGGCGATCATCGGGTCGTAGAAGGGCGTGATTTCATCGTCTTCCTCGACGCCGGTATCGACCCGGACGTTGAGGCTTTCGGCCGGCGGCGACAGGCGGACGAGCGTGCCGGTCGAGGGCAGAAAGCCCTTGTTGGCGTCTTCGGCGTAGATGCGGGCTTCGAGGGCGTGGCCGCGAATTTGCAATTGTTCCTGGGCGAGCGGCAGCGGCTGGCCGGCGGCAACGCGCAATTGCCATTCGACGAGATCCTGTCCGGTGATCATTTCGGTGACCGGGTGCTCGACCTGCAGGCGGGTGTTCATTTCCATGAAATAGAACGAGCCGTCCTGGTTGGCGATGAACTCGACGGTGCCGGCGCCGACGTAACCGACAGCCTTGGCGGCGGCGACGGCGGCCTTGCCCATTTCATGGCGGCGGGCATCGGTCATGCCGGGGGCGGGGGCTTCTTCGAGCACCTTTTGGTGGCGGCGCTGCACGGAGCAGTCGCGCTCGAAAAGATAGACGCAATCGCCCTGGCTGTCGGCGAAGACCTGAATTTCGATGTGGCGTGGCTTGGTGATGTACTTCTCGATGAGCACATGGTCGTCGCCGAAGCTGGAAATGGCTTCCCGTTTGCACGAGGCGAGGGCGTCGGGGAAATCCTCGGTCCGTTCGACAAGGCGCATGCCCTTGCCGCCGCCGCCAGCTGCAGCCTTGATGAGCACGGGGTAACCGATCTGGTCGGCTTCCTTATGCAGGAGTTCCGGCGTCTGGTCGTCGCCGTGGTAGCCCGGGGTGAGCGGCACGGCGGCCTTGCCCATCAGCTTCTTGGCTTCGGATTTCGAGCCCATGGCGCGAATCGCCGAGGCCGGCGGGCCGATGAAGGCGATGCCGTTGGCGGCCAGCGCATCGGCAAAATCGGCGTTTTCGGAGAGGAAGCCGTAGCCGGGATGGACGGCTTGGGCGCCGGTGCGCTTGCAGGCGTCGACGATCTTGTCGGCGACGAGGTAGGACTCGCGGGCGGCGGCCGGGCCGAGCAGGACGGCCTCGTCGGCCAGGCGGACGTGGCGGGCATTGGCATCGGCCTCGGAATAGACGGCGACCGTGCGGATGCCCATGCGGCGGGCGGTCTTGATGACCCGGCAGGCGATTTCCCCGCGGTTGGCGATGAGAATTTTATTGAACATGGCTTATTCCCCAATCCAGTTGGGCTGACGTTTATCGAGGAAGGCGGCGATGCCTTCGCGGGCTTCCGGCGTGGCGCGCAGGTGGGCGATGCGGTGGGCGGTGTCATCGACCAGCGTGTCGTTGATCGGCCGGCCGCTGACGGCGCGGATCAGGTCCTTGGCGGCAGCCTGGGAGAGTGGGCCGCCTTGCAGCAGCGAGCCGACGATTTCCTGCACCTTGGTGTCCAACGATTCCGGCTCGATGGCTTCATGAACGAGGCCGATTTCGCGGGCGCGGACGGCGTCGATGCGTTCGGCCGACTGGAAGTAGCGGTAGGCCTGACGGGCGCCTATGGCGCGCAGAACGTAGGGCGAAATGGCCGAGGGGATGATGCCGAACTTGACCTCGGAGGTGGCGAAGACGGCCTTGGTCGAGGCGACGGCGATGTCGCAGGCGGCGGCCAGACCCATGCCGCCACCGAGTGCGGCACCCTGGACGCGGGCGATGGTCGGTTTTTTCATCTCGGCCAGCACGCGCAGCATGTGGGCCAAGGCGCGGGCGTCGTTGAGGTTGTCGTCGAGGCCGTTGTTGGCGGCGCGCTTCATCCAGTTGAGGTCGGCGCCTGCCGAGAAGCTCTTGCCTCTTCCGGCCAGGATGACGACGCGGACTTCTTTGTCTTCGTCGAGGGCGATGCAGGCGGCGGTCAGTTCGGCGATGAGGGTTTCGTCGAAGGCGTTATGGAGTTCGGGGCGGTTCATCCAGATCGTGGCGACCGGGCCGGTGAGGTGTATTTCCAGGGTTTGGAAGGGCATATGGTTGTCTCTTTATTGGCTATTTTTGTTTGATTGGCTTGGGGTTCCGCCCTTGCGGGGCGTCTTACTTTCTTTTGCTTCGCCAAAAGAAAGTAAGCAAAGAAAAGGCGACCCTGGGTCGGTGCCGGCTGCGCCGGTTCCCCGCGCTACTCGGGACTGGCGGGGGCTGCGGAACTCGGGCTTCGCCCTCAGACAGTCCTCGCCCCTTATCCGCCAGCCCCTGCGTTGCTCGGCACCTTCCAAGGGGCCCGGTAAGGCGTCCACGCCCGACCGGCAGATTTCATTTTTGGGCTTCTTTTCCGGTTGACCGTAGGAATCAATTTTTTCGGCAAAGCGGTTGATCCCGGACGCTTTTGGGCCCCTTGGAAGGCGCTGAGCAGCGCAGGCGGGCCGGGGGCCTTCGGCTGGCGTTGTCTGAGCCGCAGGCGAGTTTAGCCAGCCGCCCGGCCTGCCGAGTAGCGCAAGGTACCCGAAGGGCGCCGACCCTGGGGTCGCCTTTTCTTTGGCTACTTTCTTTTGGCGAAGCAAAAGAAAGTACGCCCGCCAGCAAGGCGGAACCCCAAGCTCATTCAACGGAAAGCGCCAAATCACCGAATCACATCCGGAAAATGCCGAACTTCGTCTCTACGGCCGGCGCATTCATTGATGCCGACAACCCAAGGCCGAGCACACGGCGCGTATCGGCCGGGTCGATGATGCCGTCGTCCCACAGCCGTGCCGAAGCGTAGTAGGGATGGCCCTGCGTTTCGTATTGCTCGCGGATCGGGTCCTTGAAGGCGGCTTCTTCCTCGGCGCTCCAGGTCTTGCCGGCGGCTTCGATGCCGTCGCGCTTGACGGTGGCCAGCACGCCGGCCGCCTGTTCGCCGCCCATTACGGAAATGCGGGCGTTCGGCCACATCCACAGGAAACGCGGCGAGTAGGCGCGGCCGCACATGCCGTAGTTGCCGGCACCGAAGCTACCGCCGATGACGACCGTGAATTTCGGCACTTTGGCGGTGGCGACCGCGGTGACCATCTTGGCGCCGTCGCGGGCGATGCCGCCGTTTTCGTACTTGCGGCCGACCATGAAGCCGGTGATGTTCTGCAGGAAAACGAGCGGAATGTGGCGACAATCCCCACCGGGTAGCCGTAAATCCGCGCAAAGCCGCAGACCAGCGTCGTGCCGTAACGCGCCTTGAATTCGTCGAAATCGGAGCCGTCGACGATGCGGGCGATGATTTCGCGGACGTCGAAGGGTTTTTTCGAGTCGGTCGGAATCACGCCGTAGAGTTCTTCGGCGGCGTAGGCCGGTTGGCTCGGCGGGGCCAGCGACACCGGCGGCTGCTTCTGCCAGTTCAGGTCTTTGACGATGCGCCGGGCGATGGCCAGCGCGTGGGCGTCGTTCTCGGCCAGATGATCGACGACACCGGAAATGCGCGTATGGACATCGGCGCCGCCGAGGTCTTCGGCCGAGACGACTTCACCGGTCGCCGCCTTGACCAACGGCGGGCCGCCGAGAAAGATCGTGCCCTGATTCTTGACGATGATCGACTCGTCGCACATCGCCGGCACGTAGGCGCCGCCGGCAGTGCATGAACCCATGACCGCGGCAATCTGCGGAATGCCGGCGGCCGACAGGTTGGCCTGGTTGAAGAAGATGCGGCCGAAATGTTCCTTGTCCGGAAAGACTTCGTCCTGCATGGGCAAAAATGCGCCGCCCGAGTCGACCAGATAGACGCAGGGCAGGCGGTTTTCCAGGGCGATTTCCTGAGCGCGCAGGTGTTTCTTGACGGTCAGTGGGTAGTAGGTGCCGCCCTTCACGGTCGCGTCGTTGGCGACGACCATGCATTCGACGCCATTGACCCTGCCTATGCCGGCGATCACGGAAGCGGCCGGCACATCCCCTCCGTACATGCCGTAGGCGGCGAACTGGCCGATCTCGAGGAAGGGCGTGCCGGGGTCGAGCAGGCCGTTGACCCGTTCGCGCGGCAGCAGCTTGCCGCGGGCCAGATGCTTCTGGCGCGCCGCTTCCGGCCCGCCGAGGGCGATCTTCTCGACCTTCTCGTGCAGGTCGGCGACGACCGTGGTCATGGCGGCCGCGTTGGCCTGGAAATCGGCCGAGCGCGGGTTGAGTTGGGATTTCAGGATGGTCATGTCTCCTCGCTTCTTTTATGTATGCGTTGCCTGAATTGCGATTTGGTAAGTGCTACAACTGCTTTTCCTCTTTGAGCCACTTGCTGACCGGCTCCGGCCGGTAGGCAGTCATCGTGGCCAGCAGTTTTTCGATGTCGGTATCGGCCAGTGCCATGGCCCGGTTCTGGGCGCGCAGGAAGCCTTCGGCTACGGCCTTGTCGAACATGGCGAGCAGCGGGTCGTAGAAACCATTGACGTTGAGCAGGCCCATCGGCTTGGCGTGGAAGCCGAGCTGGCCCCAGGTCAAAATCTCGCAGAACTCCTCGAAGGTGCCGAAGCCGCCGGGCAGGGCGATGAAACCGTCGGACAGCTCGGCCATGCGCGCCTTGCGCGTGTGCATCGAATCGACCACCTCGATCCGCGTCAGCGCCCGGTGATCGACGGCGCGGCCGGCGACCTCCTTGCCCATCAGCGCCTCCGGGATGACGCCGATGACCGTGCCGCCAGCTTCCAGGCAGGCATCGGCAACGGCGCCCATGAGCCCGATGTTGCCGGCACCATAAACCAGCTCGATGCCGCGAGCGGCGAGCAGGCGACCGAGTTTTTCGGCTTCGGCGCGGTAGATCGGGTTGATGCCGGCGTTGGAGCCGCAGAAGACGCAAATTCGTTTCATGAAATCCTCAGAAGCCGCCGGTTTTCAGCCAGTGTTCGATCTGCGGCAGGCGGTCGGCGCCGAAGAAGGCTTCGCCGTCGATGATGACGTGCGGCGAGCCGAAGACGCCGAGTTTCAGGGCGTTATCGACTTCGTCCTTGAGGCGCTCCTTGATCTCCGGACTTTGCAGTGCCGTTTCTAGGCTGCCACGGTCGACGCCGATTTTTGCCGCAATTTCCAAAACGGTTTCCGGGGCGGAGATGTCGATGTTGTCGACGAACAGCGCGCGATAGGCGGCGTGGGCGAAAGCTCGGGCCAGCGCGCAATCCTGGCCGTGCAGCCAGTAATAGGCGCGGGCGGCGTTTTGCGTGGGGAGCGGGAATTTGTCGGGGTGGCGGTAAGGCAGGCCCATGAAGCGGGCGGAACGGGCGATGTCATGCAGCGAGTAGCTGGCCTTGGCGGCATTCTGCAAGGTCAGCGGGGTACCGCCTATCGTCTTGAAAATGATACCGAGCAGGATCGGATGCCAGCGCACCTTGCGGCCGTATTGGGCGGCCAGCGCGTCGATCTTCTCGCTGAGCAGGTAGCCGTAGGGGCTGGAAAAATCGAACCAGAAATCGATGGGGGCCGGGTTGGCGTTTCCTGTGTCGGTCATCGTTTGTCTCCTGTTGGAGCTACGGTCAATTTCATTTTTGGGCTTTTTTTCCGGTTGACCGTAGCAATGGGGTTTGACTACTCGTTGGCGATGCTGCGCCCGATGACCAGCCGCTGGATGTCGTTTGCCCCTTCGTAAATCTGGCAGATGCGCACGTCACGGTAGATGCGTTCGACCGGGAAGTCGCTGGTGTAGCCGACGCCGCCGTGGATCTGGATGGCGTCCGAGGCGATCTTCTCGGCGGCTTCGGAGGCGAACATCTTGGCCATCGAGGCTTCCTTCAGGCACGGCTTGCCGGCGTCCTTGAGCTGGGCGGCGCGCCAGACCATGAGGCGGGCGGCGTCGAGCAGGGTGTTCATGTCGGCCAGGCGGAAATTGACGGCCTGGTGGTCGATGATGGGCACGCCAAAGGTCACGCGTTCCTTGGCGTAGCGGACGGCCGCCTCGAAGGCAGCGCGGGCCATGCCGATGCTCTGGGCGGCGATGCCGATGCGGCCGGCTTCGAGGTTGGACAGCGCAATCTTGTAGCCCTCGCCTTCCTTGCCGAGCAGCGCCGAGGCCGGCACGCGGCAGTTTTCGAGGATGATCTGTACGGTGTCGGAAGCGTGCTGGCCCATCTTGTCCTCGGTGCGGCCGACGATGAAGCCGGGCGTTGCGGTCGGGATCAGGAAGCAGGAAATGCCTTTCTTGCCGGCCGCCTTGTCGGTCACCGCGAAGACGATGGCCATCTGGGCATGCTTGCCGGTGGTGATGAATTGCTTGACGCCGTTTAGTACAAAGAAATCGCCATCGCGGTCGGCACGGGTGGTGATGGCCGCCGCGTCGGAGCCGGTGTGCGGCTCGGTCAGGCAGAAACAGCCGAGTTTCTCGCCGCGGGCCAGCGGTTTCAGCCATTCTTCTTTTTGCGCGTCAGTGCCGTATTTCATCGTGATGCCGCAGGCCAGCGAGTTCTGCACCGAAACGATGGTCGACGTGGCGCCATCGCCGGCGGCGATTTCTTCCAGCGTCAGGACCAGCGACATGTAGTCCATGCCGGCGCCGTCCCATTCCTCGGGGACGACCATGCCGAGCGCGCCCAGCTCGCCGAGTTCCTTGAGCGCCTCGCCCGGGAAGGTGTGGTTGCGGTCCCAGTCGGCGGCGAAGGGGGCGAGGCGTTCCTGCGCGAAGGCGCGCATGGTGTCGCGGATCATTTCCTGTTCTTGCGTGAGAATCATGCGGTTTTCTCCAGAGAATTTTTTTGTCGTGTGGTCAGCCAGACGCCGGCGATGACCAGCAGACCGCCGGCCAGGACGGCCAGGCGGAGCCGCTCGTCGAGCAGCAGCGCGGCTTGCAGGACGGCGAAAACGGGGACCAGATTGATGAAGACCGAGGCGTGGCCGGCGCCGAGTTGATGCACGGCGGCGGTGAACCAGGTGTAGGCGATGGCCGTGCCGAACAGGGCGAGAAAGCCCATGCTGGCCCAGACGCGCCATGACCAGCCGGCCGGATCGATGTCGCCTTGCCAAAGCGCGGCCAGAGCGAGCAGCAGCGCACCGCTCAGGCTGGCGTAGAGCGTCGTGGCCAGGGCAGAGAAACAATGCGTCGCCTGCCAGCCGAGAAAGGTATAAGCCGCCCAACTTGCCACGCAGCCGAGGATCAGCCATTCGCCGAGGCCGACCTCACCGTTGATCAGGGCCAGCGGATCGCCGTTGCCGATGACGGTGAGGCAGCCGGCAAAGGCGATCAGGCTGCCGACGGCCTTGCGCGGTGTCATGCCCTCCTTGCCGGTCAGCCAGGCGAGGATGACGATGACGACCGGGTTGAGCGCGACGACGAGCGCGCCGCGCCCGGCCGAAATGCGCTGCAGGCCGAAAAAGAAGCACAGGCCGTAAAGAAAGATGCCGAAAAACCCGAGCGCCCAGACCAGCCCCCACTCCCGCCCGCCGCGCGGCAGCGGAATGCTGCCCTCGGTAAAGAGCAGCACGCCGGCGACGATGGCACCGGACAGCACGAAGCGCAGCGAAGCGATGGCCAGCGGTGCCGTCAACTCCTGGGCAATGACGCGCCCGGCGATCCAGGTTCCACCCCAGAAAAACATGGCAGCGATGAGCTTGGCGTAGGTCACAACAGCTCCCTCCCCTTCAAGGGGAGGGTTGGGGTGGGGATGGGTAACTTGGCCGCCGATGGCAGACCATCACCCATCCCCCTCCCAGCCTCCCCCTTGAAGGGGGAGGAGTGAGTTGGCGACCTGTTTGTCACTTACAGCATTTCCACCGCGAGAGCCGTGGCTTCGCCGCCGCCGATGCACAAGGAAGCGACGCCGCGCTTCTTGCCGAGCTTCTTCAGCGCGCCAAGCAGCGTGACAACGATGCGGGCGCCGGAGGCACCGATCGGGTGGCCCAGCGCACAGGCGCCGCCGTGGATGTTGACCTTGGCCGGGTCGAGCTTGAGGTCGTGCAGGGCGGCCATGGTGACGACGGCGAAGGCTTCGTTGATCTCAAACAGATCGACCGATTCTGCCGTCCACCCGGTCTTGGCAAACAGTTTCTGCATGGCGCCGACCGGAGCCGACGGGAAGAGGGCGGGCGTGCCGGCATGCGTGGTGTGCGCAACGATGCGGGCAATCGGCTGCAGGCCGAGTTTGGCGGCTTGCGAGGCGCGCATGAGGACCATGGCGGCAGCGCCGTCGGAAATCGACGAGGAGTTGGCGGCGGTGACCGTGCCATCCTTCTTGAAGGCCGGTTTCAAAGTCGCCACTTTTTCCACGTTGACCGCAAACGGGCCTTCGTCCTTGTCGATCACGACATCGCCCTTGCGGCCGGCGACGGTGGTCGGGGCGATTTCCCAGGCGAAGGAACCGTTGTTGCTGGCTTCGATGGCGCGCGTCGTCGAACGGATGGCGAATTCATCCTGCGCTTCACGCGTGAAGCCGTAGCTCGTCGCGCATTCCTCGGCAAAAGTGCCCATCAGGCGGCCGCGCGTTTCCTTGCTGTAGGCGTCTTCGAGGCCATCCATGAACATATGGTCGAACATCTGGCCGTGGCCGAGACGGTAGCCGCCGCGCGCCTTGGCGAGCAGGTAGGGGGCGTTGGTCATCGACTCCATGCCGCCAACCACGGCGGCGCCGTAGGAGCCGGCCAGGATGCCGTCGTGGCCGAGCATGGTCGCCTTCATGGCCGAGCCGCAAACCTTGTGGATGGTCGCGCAACCGGCCGAAATCGGCAGGCCGGCCTGCAAGGCCGCCTGACGGGCCGGGGCCTGGCCCTGGCCGGCTTGCAGCACGCAACCCATGAGCACTTCTTCAATCAGGTTGACGTCGATGCCGGCCCGCTCGACGGCGGCCTTGATGGCCACGGCGCCGAGATTGGCCGCGGTCAGGGCGCTGAAGCCACCCTGAAACGCGCCCATGGCGGTGCGGGCGGCGGAAACGATAACGATCGGGTCGGACATGCTGATTTCTCCTTGCGTTTGTTGTTGATGTTCAGGCGTCCAGGGCCTTCAGCGCGGCGTCGTAACGCGAGCTGAGGTCTCCCGGACAGTCGACGGTGATGCCGAGGTCGTGCATCAGGCCGTCCTTGAGGCCGTAGATCCAGCCGTGGATGGTCAGGGCCTGGCCGCGTGCCCAGGCATCCTTGACGACGGGCGTGTGGCACAGGTTGCCGACCTGTTCGAGGACATTGAGTTCGCACAGCCGGTCATGGCGTTTTTCGGCGGGCAGCGCGTCGACCTGGGCGATGTGTTTGTTGTGAACCTGCTGGACGTTGTCCAGCCAGAAATCGACGATGCCGACGCGCGCCTTGTTCAGCGCGGCGAGTACGCCGCCGCAGCCGTAGTGGCCGACGACCATGATGTGCTTGACCTTCAGCACATCGATGGCGTACTGGATGACCGACAGGCAGTTGAGGTCGGTGTGCAACACGAGGTTGGCGACGTTGCGGTGGACGAAGACCTCGCCCGGCAGCAGGCCGACGATTTCATTGGCCGGCACGCGCGAGTCAGAGCAGCCGATCCACAGCAATTCCGGCGTTTGCAGCTTGGCCAGCCGGTTGAAGTAGTCGGCATCGACTTCCTGCATCTTGCGCGCCCAGGCGCGGTTGAAATCGAAGAGGTGCGACAGGTTTTCGCGGCGCACTTCCTCCTCGGACCAGTTGTCGAGGTCGAGCGCCATGAACATCGTGCCTTCGACGGGGGTCTGGTAGTAATTCGGTGCCTCGGTGAAACCCAGTTCGCGGTAGAGCTTCACGGCCATGCGCATGTTGGGCAGGGTGTCGAGCATCAGCTTGCGGTAGCCGATGTCCTTGGCGGCCTTGATCGCCGCCATGGCCAGATGGGCGCCGACCCCGTGGCCGCGCTCCTCCGGCGTGACGTACAGGCGCTTCATTTCGCACACGCCGTCGCTGTCGGGCAGCGGTCGCACGCCGACGCAGCCGGCCGGGCGACCGTCGACTTCGGCGAAGAACAGGCGGCCCTGCGGCGGCGCGTAGGCACCGGGCAGGTTGGCCATTTCCTGGTCGAAGTTCTGGTACGACAGGTCGACGCCGAGCCAGGCCGCATAGTTGCGGAAATACTGGCGAACCTGCTCGAGGGCTTCGCTATCGTTGGCGGTGAGGGTGCGTAGGGTAACGGGCATGCGGTATTGCTCCTTGTTGCGGCGCTCCTGTCCGGAGTGCCGGCAGGAGCGTGTTAGGCGGTTTCGGCGAAAAGTTCGCGGCCAATCAGCATTCTACGGATTTCCGAGGTGCCGGCCCCGATCTCATAGAGCTTGGCATCGCGCCACAAACGGCCGACCGGATACTCGTTGGTGTAGCCGACGCCGCCCAGGGTTTGAATGGCTTCGCCGGCCATCCAGGTGGCCTTTTCGGCGGAATAAAGAATGGCTCCGGCGGCGTCCTTGCGCAGTGTGCGGGCGTGGTCGGTGGCGTCACAGGCGCGGCCGACGGCATAGACGTAGGCGCGGTTGGCCATCCAGGTCGAATACATGTCGGCGACCTTGCCCTGCATGAGCTGGAATTCGCCGATCGCCTGGCCGAACTGCTTGCGCTCGTGGAGGAAAGGTACGACGACATCCATGCACGCCGCCATGATGCCGAGCGGGCCGCCACACAGCACGGCACGTTCGTAGTCGAGGCCGGACATCAGCACTTTGGTGCCGTTACCGACACCGCCGAGGACGTTTTCTTCGGGCACTTCGCAGTCATCGAAGAACAGCGGGAAGGTGTTCGAGCCGCGCATGCCCAGTTTGTCGAGGTGGGTGCCGTGGCTGAAACCCTTGAAATCCTTTTCGACGATGAAGGCCGTCATGCCCTTGGCCCCGGCGGCCGGGTCGGTCTTGGCGTAGACGACCAGGGTGTCGGCATCGCCGCCGTTGGTGATCCACATCTTGGAACCGTTGAGGACGTAACGGTCGCCCTTCTTCTCGGCCTTGAGCTTCATCGATACGACGTCGGAGCCGGCGCTCGGCTCGGACATGGCCAGGGCGCCGACGTGGTCGCCGGAAATCAGCTTGGGCAGGTATTTCTGGCGCTGGGCTTCGGTGCCGTTGCGGCGGATCTGGTTCACGCACAGATTCGAGTGGGCGCCGTAGGACAGGCCGATGGAAGCCGAGGCACGCGAGATTTCCTCGAGCGCAACGATGTGGGCGAGGTAGCCCATGTTGGTGCCACCGTATTCCTCGCCGGCCGTCATGCCGAGCAGGCCCATGTCGCCAAATTTCTTCCAGAGGTCGGCCGGGAAATGATTGATGCGGTCCACTTCGGCCGCACGCGGCGCGATTTCGGCGTCGGCAAAGGCCTTCACCGCATCGCGCAGCAGGTTGATGTCTTCGCCGAGGCCGAAGTCGAGGCTGGGAATGTTCATGGTTTTGTCTCCGTGATGTTTTCGTTTTTTGCCAAATTTTCCGGTTGACCGTGGGATTTCTCGGTCCGCGTCACGCACATGATGGTTTGCTGCATCAGCGCGCAAAGCGTTTCCCGCCCGTCTTTCACAGCGAAGACTTCGGCCTGGGTGACGATCAATGTCTTGCCCGGGCGCACCACCTTGCCGCGGGCGATGAGTTTTTCGCCGTCGGCCGGAGCGACCAGGTTCATCTTGTATTCGACCGTCAGCACTGAAGCGGTTTCCGGTACGACGGTCATCGCCGCGTAACCGGCCGCCGAGTCGGCGATCATGCCGACAACGCCGCCATGGACGAAGCCGTGCTGCTGCTCGACGCCCCTCCAGTGCGGCAGATGGATTTCCGTCCGGCCGTGTTCGATGACCGGCATCGTCGCCTGGATCAGCTCCATGGCGTTCTGGCGGGCAAAACTGGCGCTGACGCGCTCGGCAAAACGGGGATCGACGATTGGGGTCATAGGGGGTGATTGTATTTACGTTGACGTTAACGTCAACTAAAGATCAAACATTTTTTACGGGGCGTTGCGACGGGCCAGCTCCAGTTCGCACTGGTGTTCGAATTCGGCGATTTCGGCCAGCATCGCCTCGATGTCCTCGCGCTGCTGTTCCAGCGCGGCGCGGCGTTTTTCCATGACGCGCAGGCATTCGAGCAATTGTGGCGTTTCGTCCTCGGTCGACGCGTACATGCCGATGAGGTCCTTGATTTCGGCCAGCGACAAGCCGAGACGCTTGCCGCGCAGGGCCATTTTCAGGCGCGCCCGGTCGCGGCGGGTGAACACGCGCTTGCTGCCTTCGCGCTCGGGCGAGAGGATGCCCTGGTCTTCCCAGAAGCGGATGGTGCGCGGGGTGATGCCGAATTCCCGAGCCAGGTCGGAAATGGCGAAGGTGGTGGCCGTTTGGCTCAAATTGGTCTCCTCAAGGTGCGGCCAAGTTAAACAGATGACGGGGGTTTTTTCAATCCGCCACCGTATGGTAAGTTGTTCGCACATTTATAAAAGGTTTGTCCATGTCCCTGCATTTTCCCCATGCCCATCCGCCGGCTGCCGGCGAACTGACCGAAGTGGCGCCCGGCGTATTCTGGCTGCGCATGCCGCTGCCTTTCCAGCTCGATCACATCAATCTCTGGTTGCTGCGCGATGGTGCCGGCTGGGTGATTGTCGACACCGGTTTCCCGGACGACTCGGTACGCGGGATGTGGTCGCAGATCCTGGAAAAGCTCGACGGCCCAGTGACGCGCCTCATCGTCACCCATTTCCATCCCGATCATCTCGGCCTGGCCTCCTGGCTCATGGAAAAGACCGCCGCCCCGTTGTCGATGACCACCGGCGAGTTTCTGACCGCGCACGCGGTGTGGAACGAAGTGGGCGGCCACGGCCCCCGTTTCATGGTCGAACAGTTTCGCCAGCATGGGCTGGATGGCGAGCATCTGGCCAGGTTTGAAAAACGCGGATCGGGCTATCGCAAAGCGGTGCCGGCGCTGCCCGAATACTATGACCGCCTCAAGGCCGGCGACATTGCTACGGTCGACGGGAAAAAATGGCAAATTTTGATAGGTCACGGTCACGCGCCTGAACATATGGCGCTTTACTGTGTCGAACTCGGCGTGTTAATTTCAGGCGACATGCTTTTGCCGAGAATTTCGACCAATATCAGCGTTTTTGAAACACTGGTATTGCCTTCGCACGGTTTGCCCTTCAAAGGGGTGCGGGCGCGGGTTGAGGCACTGCGGTCGCACCATGAAGAACGATTGCAAGCTTTGGAAGACAGCTGTGAACGAGCGCCGCAGAGCGCAGCCGAGTTGCTCGATGTGTTGTTCAATCGGGCGCTCGATACACACCAAACCATGTTCGCGATGGGTGAAGCGATTGCCCATCTGAACTACCTTGAGCAAGCTGGTCGGTTGTCGCGCAACACGGGCACCGACGGAGTGATTCGCTATTCGCGGTTGCAACCTAAAGCCGTTACGCACTGACAGAGGGAGTTTCAAGATGTCGCAGCAAACCGAAAACCAGGGGATGAACCTGCCGAACCCGGCCGAAATGGCCAAGACCTACGCTGAAGTTGCCCAGCGTGCCTCACGCCTGATCACCCAGTTCATGGAAAAAAAGGCCAAGGACGGCGTTGAAGCGCCGGCCGACGAACTCGGCGTGGCCAAGGCCTTCATGGACCTGTCTTCCCGTCTGCTGGCCAATCCGTACAAGATGGCCCAGACCCAGATGAACATGATGTGGGACTACTTCTCGCTGTGGCAAAACACCAGCATGAAGATGATGGGCCTGCCGGGCAGCCACCCGGTCGCCGCACCCAAGAAGGGTGACAACCGCTTCCGTGACGAGAGTGGGAAGAGCATTTCATGTTCGACTTCGTCAAGCAGTCCTATTTGATCACGGCCCGCCACCTGCACGACACCGTCGCCGGCACCGAAGGCCTGGACGAAGCGACCCAGCAGAAGGTCAACTTCTTCACCCGCCAGTACATCGACGCCTTGTCGCCGTCGAACTTCGCCCTGACCAACCCGGAAGTCTTCCGCGAAACCGTCAAGAGCAATGGCCAGAATCTCATCAAGGGCCTCAACAACCTCCTGCACGACGTCGAATCCGGCGATGGCCAGCTGCGCATCCGGATGACCGATACCTCGGCCTTCGAAATGGGCAAGAACGTTGCCACGACGCCGGGCAAGGTGGTTTTCCAGAACGAACTGTTCCAGCTCATCCAGTACAACCCGAGCACGCCGGATCAGAACAAGAAGCCTTTCCTGATCGTCCCGCCGTGGATCAACAAGTACTACATCCTCGACCTGCGCGAGAAGAACTCGCTGGTCAAGTGGGCGACCGACCAGGGCCACACC
>PHCH01000080.1 GCA_002840785.1 Betaproteobacteria bacterium HGW-Betaproteobacteria-4
CTGCGAACTGTGCCTGCCGCCCTGCCCGGTCGAGTGCATCCACATGGAAGTCATCCCCGAAACCATCGACAACTGGAAGTGGAAGTATCCGGTCATCGAGATCAAGGCGGCTGCCTGATGCTGATGAATCTGTTCAAGTTCAAGGGTGGCGTCAAGCCGCCGAGCAACAAGCTGCAATCGAACCACCTGCCGATTGCCCAGGCACCGATGCCTTCGCGTCTGGTCGTACCGTTGCACCAGAGCATCGGCGGCACGCCGCGGCCGATTGTTCAAGCGGGCGACCATGTCCTCAAGGGCCAGATGATCGGCCAGGCTGATGGCTGGATTTCTGCCGCCGTTCATGCCCCGACCTCGGGCACCGTGCTCGAGGTGGCGATGCATGTTCGTCCCCACCCGTCCGGCCTCGACTCGCTGTGCGTCGTCATCGAACCCGATGGCAAGGACGAGTGGATCACCCGCACGCCAATCGATCACAAGGCGACAGCGCCGGCCGACGTCTTCCATCACCTGCAGCAATGCGGCATCGTCGGCCTCGGCGGCGCCGGTTTCCCGGCCCACGGCAAGCTGACGCCGTCCACGGGCGTGCCGATGGATGAGCTGATCATCAACGGCGCCGAGTGCGAACCTTTCATCACCTGCGACGACCTGCTGATGCGCGAGCGCGCCGATGAAGTCGTGCGCGGCATCGCTGTTTTCCGTGACCTGCTGCAACCGAAAAAGGTGCTGATCGGCATCGAGGACAACAAGCCGGAAGCTATCGCCGCCATGCGTGCTGCGGTCGACGCCCAAAAAGAGCCGTTTTCCGTCGTTGCCGTGCCGACCCTTTATCCGGCCGGTGGCGCCAAGCAGTTGATCCGCGTGCTGACCGGCAAGGAAGTACCGGGTTCGATGCGGTCGACCGCCGACATGGGCGTCCAGGTCTTCAACGTCGGCACCGCCTACAGCGCCTGGCGCGCCATCGCCCACGGCGAGCCGCTGATTTCGCGCATCCTGACCATTACCGGCAACGTGCACGCGCCGCGCAATTACGAAGTCCTGATCGGCACGCCGATGGACGAACTGCTCGCCCTCGCCCTGCCGCACCCGGACACCGACGGCATCCTGATGGGCGGCCCGATGATGGGTTTCCTGGTGCCCAACCCGCAGGTGCCGGTGGTCAAGACCACCAACTGCCTGATCGCCCACGCCGACCGGCTGTTCCCACCCAAGGCCCCGGAAATGCCATGCATTCGCTGCGGCGCCTGCGCCCGGGCCTGCCCGCACGAACTGCAACCGTTCGAGATGTACTGGTTCGCGCGCGCCAAGAATTTCGGCAAGACGCAGGAATACAACATCTTCGACTGCATCGAATGCGGTTGCTGCTCCTTCGTCTGCCCGTCGCGCATCCCGCTGGTCCAGTATTTCCGCTTTGCCAAGAGCGAGATCTGGGCGCGCGAACGCGAGAAAAACGCCGCCGATCAGGCCAAGACGCGTTTCGAGTTCAAGCAGTACCGCGAAGAGCGCGAAAAGGCCGACAAGGCTGAAAAGCTGGCCAAGGCGGCCGCCGCCCAAGCCGCCAAGAAGGCGGCCGAAGCGGCTGCAGCGGCAGCGGAAACCGGCGTCGCAGAGGCCGTCGCCGCCCCCGCCGACGCCGCGATTGCTACGGTCAACCCGGAAAAAGAGGCAAAACGCGCCACCATCGAGGCCGCCATGGCCCGTGCCAAGGCACAGCGCGAAGCCGTCCAGCCGAAGAACGTCGACAACCTGACGCCCGAGCAACAGCAGGCTGCCGCCGAGATCGAGGCACGCCGCGTCGCCGCCCACCTGATAGCGCCCGAGCCGGTCGCCCCGGACAGCGAGAAATCCGAATAATGTTCGCCCCCGCACCCTTCCTTCTCAAAGATGCCAGCGTCAGCCAGGTCATGATCCAGGTCTGCGTCGCGCTGATCCCGGGCATTGCCGCCTATGCCAGCCTGGTCGGCCCGGCCATCCTCGTCCAGCTGGTCATTGCCACGCTTGCCGCGTTGGCGGCCGAAGCCGTCATGCTCACGCTGCGCGGCAAATCGCTGGCGCTCTTTTTGACCGATGGCTCGGCCATCGTCACCGCCTGGCTGATCGCCCTGACCTTCCCGCCGCTGGCGCCGTGGTGGTTGGTCGTCACCGGCACCGTCTTTGCCGTCGTCGTCGCCAAGCACCTCTACGGCGGGCTGGGCCAGAACCCGTTCAACCCGGCCATGGTCGCCTTCGCCGTGTGCATCGTCGCCTTCCCGGCGCTGATGTCGCAGTGGCCCAGCGTCGGTCTGCAACTCGGGCTGATTGACCAGATGAACATCATTCTGGGCTGGGCGCCGCGCGTCGATGCCCTGTCCGGCGCAACGCCGCTCGATGCGATGAAAACTGCGCTCAAGCTCGGCGAAGGCAGTTTCGATGTAGCCACCCTGCTCGCCAACCAGGATATCTACGGCAACTTCGCCGGTCGCGGCTGGGAATGGGTGGCCGGCGGCTACCTGCTCGGCGGCCTGTGGCTGTGGCATCGCCAGCTCATCACCTGGCACGTACCGCTCGCCTTCGTCGGTTCCCTGAGCCTGATTTCCGGCGCGCTCTGGCTCTACAACCCGGCCCAGTTTGCCAGCCCGCTCTTTCACCTGCTCTCCGGCGGCGCCATGCTCGGCGCCTTCTTCATCGCCACCGACCCGGTGTCCGGGTGCACGACGCCGCGCGGCAAGCTGATCTTCGGCGCCGGCTGCGGCCTGCTCGCCTACATCATCCGCGTTTTCGGCGGCTATCCGGACGGCGTCGCCTTCGCCGTGCTGCTCATGAACCTCTCGGCTCCGGTCATCGACCTGCTCACCCAGCCCCCGGTTTTCGGCATGAAGGACAAGGCATGACCAGCGCGCCGAAGGAATACACCGCCCCGGTCATGGCCGTGCGCACGGCGGCCACGCTGTTCGTTTTCGTGGCCATTTTCACCGGCCTGCTCTCGGCCGCCTATCTGTGGACCAAGCCGGCCATCGAAGCCTCGGCCACTGAAGAAAAAATGAAACTGGTCGACGAAGTGCTGCCGCGCACCGAGTACGACAACGCCCTGCTCGAAGACACCGTCGCCCTGCCGGCGACGCCGGAACTCGGCCTGAAAGACCCGACCATGCTGTTTCGCGCCCGCCAGGCTGGCCAGCCGGTCGCCCTGGTTTTCGAGGCCGTGGCGCCGGACGGTTACGCTGGCAAAGTGAAGCTCATCGTCGCCATCCGCGCCAACGGCGAAGTGGCCGGCGTGCGCGTCACCCAACACCGGGAGACACCTGGCCTCGGCGATTACGTCGATCCGCGCAAGGACAAGAACAAAGCCCGGCCGTGGATCACCCAGTTCAACGGCATGTCACTGGCCAAGGTCGCCGACAAGGACTGGAAGGTCAAAAAGGATGGCGGCCAGATCGACTATCACGCCGGCGCCACCGTGACCCCGCGCGCCGTATCGAAAGCCGTGCTGAAGGCCGTCAAATGGGCCGAGGCCAACCGTGACCGCCTGTTCGCCGAAGGAGCCGCCCAATGATCACGCGTGACGAATTGAAGAGCATCGCCGGCAACGGCATCTGGAAGCAGAACAGCTCGCTCGTCCAGTTGCTCGGCCTGTGCCCGCTGCTGGCGGTGACCACCAACATGGTCAATGGCGTCATGCTGTCGCTGGCGACGATCATCGTCATGGCCGTCGCCAACGTCGCCGTCGCCTCGCTGCGCAATTTCATTCCGCACGAAATCCGCATCCCGGTCTTCATCCTCATCGTTGCCGCCCTGGTCACCGTTGTCGACCTGCTGTTCAACGCCAACCTGCACGAACTCTACCTGGTGCTCGGCATCTTCATCCCGTTGATCGTCACCAACTGCATCGTGCTCGCCCGCGTCGAAGCCTTTGCCAACAAGAATCCGCCGCTGCAATCGACTTTCGATGGCATTTTCATGGGCCTCGGCATGCTGTGGACGCTGGCCCTGCTCGGCACCCTGCGCGAGTTTTTCGGCAGCGGCACCCTGCTCGGCGGCATCGACATGGTTTTCCCCAGCCTGAAGCCGATCCAGGTCCTGCCGGAAAGCTATCCCGGCTTCCTGCTCGCCCTGCTGCCGCCCGGCGCCTTCATCCTGCTTGGCTGCATGATTGCCTGGAAAAACTGGATCGAAGCCCGTGCCGCCGCGCGCGCCAAGCTGAAGCCGCCGGCCCCGGTCGAAGCGCTCGGCTGCCACTGATCCTTCCCGGCCGCCCCTTGCGGGCCTGACGAAACCGCCCGCATGCGCATCGAATCCATCCGCCAGTCGCTGTTCGCCACCGGCGCCAAGGATTGCCACGTCGACCGCGTCATGCGCGCCTGGGCGCAAGGCAAGCCGCTCGATGTCGGGCCGCGCAACCATCCGCCGGAAACCTTTCTGCCGCTGGCCTTGCGCAACGCGCTGCCCGGACTGCACGATGAACTCTCGGCGCTAGCCCGCGTCCGTTCCGAACACCCGGGCGAGGACGGCTCGTCGCGCCTGCTCGTCGAACTGGCCGACGGTCAGACCGTCGAAAGCGTGCTGCTGCCGCGCGACGGCCTGTGCATCTCGACGCAGATCGGCTGCGCCGTTGGCTGCACCTTCTGCATGACTGGCCGTGATGGCCTGCTGCGTCAGGTGAGCAGCGGCGAAATGGTCGCCCAGGTCATCCTCGGTCACGCCCGGCGCAAGGTGACGCGCGTCGTTTTCATGGGCATGGGCGAGCCGTCGCACAACCTCGACAACGTGCTCGAGGCCATCAACCTGCTCGGCACGGCCGGCGGCATCGGCCACAAGAATCTGGTGTTCTCGACTGTCGGCGATTTGCGCGTTTTCGAGCGGCTGCCGCAGGAAACGGTCAAGCCGGCGCTGGCCATTTCGCTGCATTCGACGCGGGCCGAACTGCGCGCCGAGCTGCTGCCCAAGGCCTCCCGCATCGATCCCGCCGAACTGGTCGAACTGGCCGAGCACTACGCCCGGACGACCAGTTACCCGATCCAGTACCAATGGACCCTCATCGACGGCATCAACGACAGCTTCGAAGAAATGGACGGCATCGTCCGCCTGCTCAGCGGCAAATACGCGATCATGAACCTGATCCCGTACAACGCCACCGCGGCGCTGGCCTATCGCCGGCCAGCCGTCGAGCGGATCACCGAACTGACGCGCTACCTGCACGCCCAGGGCATCCGGACGACGGTACGCAACTCGGCCGGACAGGATGTCGACGGTGGCTGCGGCCAGTTGCGGGCCCGCGAAAGCACCCGCCCATTGCTACGGTCAACCGGAAAAAATGGCCAAAAACCAAATGCGCCCGGCGCCGGTTCAGGCGCCTGACGCCTCCAGCACCACGCAGTTTTTCCCGCGTTCCTTGGCCACGTAGCAGGCCTCGTCGGCCCGCCGGATCAAGCTGCTTTCGGTATCGCCCGGCATATGGAGGGCAACGCCGATGCTGACCGTGCAGCAGATTTTGGCCCCCGCCGGCGAGACGGTTTCCTGCACCGCGAACATGCTGCGCAGGCGTTCGGCCATGGCCTGGGCGGCCGATGCGTCGGCCTCCGGCAACAAGACGACGAACTCCTCGCCACCGTAGCGATAGGCGCTGTCCGACCGGCGCAGGCACTGGCCAATCACCGTCGCCAGGTTTTGCAAGACCTTGTCGCCTTCGAGGTGGCCATGGCAGTCATTGACCCCCTTGAAATCGTCGCAGTCGATGACCAGCAACGCCAACGGCCGGCCGTAGCGCACGGCGCGTTCGAGCTCTCCCGGCAGGCGTTCGTGCAGGAAACGGGAGTTGTACAGGCCGGTCAGCGAATCGGTCTGGCTCAGGCTGCGATAGCGCTCCTCGCTTTCGCGCAGCGCCTCCTCGGCCCGGCGGCGCTCGCTCACGTCCTGCAAGGTTTCGAGGGCGCCGATCACCTGGCCGGCCGCGTTGCGCAAGGGCGCGGCGGTAAAGAACAGCCAGCGCCCGTTTTCGCCGAAATGCGGAAAGAAGTCCTCCGCCTCGTAGCCGCCAGGAATCAGTGCGGAGGGCTTGAAGCGCCCGTGATACAGGCGATCAACCACATTCTCGCTGGCGTCATCAAGGACCAGATCAGCCATGATCGGGCGCTTTGAAGGGTAGAACGCTTTCCACTGGCCATTGCTGCCGATGACATCGCGGGCCAGCGTCCCGGTCATCGCCTCGCAGGCCCGGTTCCAGTGCGTAACGCGGTGGCTGGCGTCGATGACCAGCATGGCCACCGACGAGCCATCGACAATTTGCGCCAGATAGGCCTCGCTGTCGCGCAATGCAGCCTCGGCGCGGCGCCGCTCGGTGACGTCCTGCAAGGTTTCGATGGCCCCGATGATTTCCCCCGCCGCGTTGCGGATGGCGGCGGCGGTGATGAACAGCCAGCGCCCGCCCTGACCGAAGGCCGGGAAAAACTCCTCCGATTCGAAGGCGTCGTCGAGCAAGGCCGAGGGCCTGACTTTGCCGTGATAAAGCAGCCCGATGGCCGACTCCTGGGCGCCATCGGCGACCAGATCGGCGAGAATCGGCCGCGATGTGCGGTAAAAGGCCCGCCAATGTTCGGAACGGCCGATCATGTCGGCAGCCGACACGCCGGTCAGCAAGGCGCAAGCCCGATTCCAGTGGGTCACCCGATGCTCGGCATCGATGACGAAAGTCGCCACCGGATTACCTTCGACCAACTGTTTCAGGACAATGCTGTTGCCATCTGTTGTACGCGGCATGGGGGTCCGCCTTCTCTGTCGGGTAGAATTGTTTGTGACAATATAGGCGCATCCCGCCGCGCCTGACAATCCACCCGCGCCCCCCACCGTGAAAAAAGCCGACATCGAGCAGTTCTACAGCCGCCTGCGCGACGCCAATCCGGCGCCGACCACCGAGCTGCACTACGCCACCCCCTTCCAGTTGCTGATCGCCGTCATCCTCTCGGCGCAGGCCACCGACGTCGGCGTCAACAAGGCGACGGCCCGGCTCTATCCGGTGGCGCCAACCCCGGCCGCCATGCTCGCCCTCGGTGAAGAAGGCCTGACCGACTACATCAAGACCATCGGCCTGTTCCGGACCAAGGCCAAAAACGTCATCGCCACCTGCCGCATGCTGCTCGAACTGCACGACGGCGAGGTGCCGGCCGACCGCGCAGCCCTCGAAGCCCTGCCCGGCGTCGGCCGCAAGACGGCCAATGTCGTGCTCAACACCGCTTTCGGCCAGCCGACCATCGCCGTCGACACGCACATCTTCCGCCTTGGCAACCGTACCGGGCTGGCCCCCGGCAAGACCGTCGAGGAAGTCGAAAAGAAGCTGCTCAAGGCAACGCCCGACGAATTCAAGAAGGACGCCCACCACTGGCTGATCCTGCACGGCCGCTACGTCTGCAAGGCGCGCAAGCCGGACTGCGGCCGCTGCGTCGTGTTCGACCTGTGCAGCTACCGGAGCAAGAGCGTATGAAAACCGGCAGCGCCCTCGTTGCCGGCCAGCGACCGGAAGCGGAGCTGGCCCAGGCGGCAGTGCAGGAGGCGCTGGCCGCCGCCGGCCTGGAACGCGCCGACAACGTCATCCTCTTCCTGACCCACGATTTCGACCGCAATCCGCAGCCCGCCGTGCTCGCCGCGGCGCGTGCCGCCGGCTGCCTGGCGGTCGGCGGGGGGACGGCCAGCGGGCTGTTTACCGAGCGCGGCTGGCGCCTCGACCAACCGGCGGCAGCCGCCCTCGTTTATGCGACGCCGGCCGGCCAGGCGCCGGCTGAATCGCCGCTGCTCTCCTTCAGCGGCCACGGCCGGCTGCCCTTCGAGTGGCAGGACGGCGTCGAGCGGGTCGGTCTGCTCGACACCGACGCCGCCACCTGGTCGCACGGCCGCACGACGGAAAATGGCTGTGCCGAATTCAGCCTGCCCGGCGTCAACGCCCGCCTGGTCCGCTCGTCCGGCCTGCGCCTGCTTGGCGAGGCACAATCCGTCGAGCAATGCGCCGGCTACGACTTACGCCGCCTTGGCGGCCACAGCGCAGCCGACAGCCTGCGTCGCGCCCTGCCCGCCGATTTGCGCGAGCGTCCGCCCCTGCACCTGATCGCCGCGCTGCGCCAGACCGATGCACCGGGCATCGCCCTCCTCTCGGCCAACGCCGATGGCTCGCTGACCCTGGCCGAAACGGTAAACGAGGGCGAGACGATCACCTGGGCCATCCGCCAGCCGCTCGCCGCCGAGCAGGAAATGCGCAAAATGCTGACTGCTACGGTCAACCCGAAAAAACGGCCAAATTTCGCCCTGATGTTTTCCTGCATCGGCCGCGGCCCTCTGTTCTACGGCAACGACGACCGCGACCTCGTCGCCTTCCGCGACACCTTCCCCGACACCCCGCTGCTCGGCGCCTACGGCACCGGGCAAATCGCCCCGCTGGCCAGCCACAACCGCCTGTTCCACAACACTGCACTCACCTTATTGTTCGAAAGCGCTCATGTTTAATCCCTCCCGCGAGCAGGTCCGTCTCTTCTTTTGCGATGCCTGGAAAAACCGAAAGGTGCCGTAGACAAGGAATGGACGCCAGAAGGCGGCGCCATGAACCCCTTCCTCCACCTCTCGCTGCACCTCGCCATCCACGAGCAGGTCAGCATCGACCAGCCGCCCGGCATCCGCCTGGCCTTCGACCAACTGCGCGCCCGCATGGACCCGCACGACGCCGAACACGTGCTGCTCGACTGCCTCGGCGAAACCATCTGGCGCGCCCAAAGCCAGGGCCAGCCGATGGACGCGATGGCCTATGTTGATGCCGTGAAACGCAAGGCGAGCCTGATTTAGGTTGCTACGGTCAACCGGGTTTACTACGGCACGTAAAAAACGGCCAAAATTGAAATGCTGGCCTAGCTGTCGTCGGAAGGCGGCGCGACCTTGATCACTTCTTCCAGCGAAGTGATCCCCTGCGCCACCTTGAGCGCACCGGAAATGCGCAGCGGGCGCATGCCTTCGCGGAAGGCCTGTTCGCGCAGCTTGGGGATTTCGGTGACTGGTTTGATCATGCGGCGGATTTCGGGCGAATTGACCAGGATTTCATAGATGCCGACCCGGCCGGCGTAGCCGGTCATCCGGCATTCCAGGCAACCGACCGGTTGCCAGATCTGGGTTGGCTCGGCGGATTTCCACGGGGCGACCAGCGCGCGCCAGGCGACGCGTTGTTCCTCGCGCATCGGCACGGCCTTCTTGCAGTGCGGGCACAGCGTGCGGACAAGGCGCTGGGCCATGACGCCGAGCAGCGTCGAGTTGATCAAGTAGGCCGGCACGCCGAGGTCGAGCAGGCGGGTGATCGCCGACGGCGCGTCGTTGGTGTGCAGCGTCGACAGCACGAGGTGCCCGGTCAACGCCGCCTGGATGGCCATTTCAGCCGTTTCGAGATCGCGGATTTCGCCGATCATGACGATGTCCGGGTCCTGCCGCATGAGGGCGCGCACGCCGTCGGCAAAGCCGAGCTCGATGCTGTGCTGGACCTGCATCTGGTTGAACGCCGCCTCGACCATTTCGATCGGGTCTTCAATCGTGCACACGTTCACTTCCGGCGTCGCCAGCTGCTTGAGCGTGGTGTACAGCGTCGTCGTCTTGCCCGAACCGGTCGGGCCGGTGACCAGGATGATGCCGTTCGGCGTCGCCGTCATCTGCTTCCAGCGTGCCTGGTCCTCATCCGAAAAGCCCAGCGAGCGGAAATCGCGCACCAGCACTTCCGGGTCGAAAATCCGCATCACGAGCTTTTCGCCGAAGGCCGTCGGCAGCGTGGACAAACGTAGTTCGACCTCCTGCCCGGCCGGCGTCCGCGTCTTGATCCGGCCATCCTGCGGCCGGCGCTTTTCGATGACGTCCATGCGGCCGAGCAGCTTGATGCGGCTGGTCATCGCGTTCATGACCGCCATCGGAATCTGGTAAACCTGATGCAGCACGCCGTCGATG
Source organism: Betaproteobacteria bacterium HGW-Betaproteobacteria-4 (assembly GCA_002840785.1). Lineage (GTDB taxonomy): Bacteria > Pseudomonadota > Gammaproteobacteria > Burkholderiales > Rhodocyclaceae > Azonexus. The sequence continues at coordinate 9,934 of PHCH01000080.1, forward strand.
CGGAAGCGGACGATGCCGAGATTGCGCCGCGGCTCGATGTGGATGTCGGAAGCGCGCTGATCGAAGGCGTACTGCCACAGCCAGTCGACGATATGGACGATATGCTGGTCGTTGGCGTCGAACTGCTTGTTGACCTTGCCCAGTTCGACCAGTTGCTCGAAGCTCGACAGGCCGGCCGTCACCTCGCCCTTGGCTGCCGCCTTCTTGACCGACTTGGCGAGGTTGAAGAATTCGACGAGGTAACGGCTGATGTCCTCGGGATTGGCCATGACGCGGCGAATCTGCTTGCGCAGGATCTGCTGCAACTCCTCGACCCATTCGCGGACAAAGGGTTCGGCCGTCGCGATGACGATCTCGCGCGTCGTCACCTGCACCGGCAGGATGCCGAAGCGCGCCGCATAGGCGCTCGACATGACCTCGGCGACGCCGGTGAAATCGATCTTAAGCGGGTCGATATGCTGGTAGTCGAGGCCGACCCGGCCGGCCAGCCATTCGGTCAGCACCTCCAGCGTCAGCAGGCGGACGGGTGGCCCGGCCTGGCGCCACTTCTGATCGGCGATGACAACCAGCGGATGCGTCTTGCCGCCATGCAGACGACGTTCGCTCTTGAGCGCATCAGCCGCCTCCTGGCTGACCAGCCCATCCTCCACCATCCAGTCGAGCACTTCGCTCAGTGCCAGGCGATGTTCGCCGATATTCTTGTCGCTCATGCCGGGAACCGGCGATTTCATGCACCTAGAATGAAGTCGTACCCCACTCGCAAGGAGCGAAAAATGAAAACCCGCCTCATGATGATTGCCAGCGCCCTGCTGGCTTCCCTGATCTGCCTGCCGGCCAGCGCCCAGCCCGCTCAAGGCCCGGGCGGCATGGGTGGCGGCATGAACGGCATGGGCCCCGGCGGCGGCGCCGGAATGATGCAAGGCGGCCAGCGCGCCCGCGCCCCGCGTGACTGCAGCCAGGCCCCGAACCCGGCCGCCTGCACCGCCCAGCGCGAAGCCCGCACCCAGGCCCGCGAAGCCTGCAAGAACACCGCCGGCCCACAACGCCGACAATGCATGCAGGAGCAGCGGCAAAACGTCGACTGCGCCAAAGCCGGCAACCCGCAGCAATGCGAAGCACGCAAGATGGCCTACAAGGAATGCCAAGGCCAGACCGGCCCCGCCCGCCGCCAGTGCATGCAACAGAAAATGCCGCCGGTCGACTGCAGCAAAGCCCCGAACCAGGCCCGCTGCGAGCAACACCAAAAAGCCCGCGCCGCCTGTCAGGACAAAATCGGCCCGGAACACAAAGCCTGCCTGCGTGAACAGTTCGGCGTGAAATGAAGCCACGAAATGCCGGGCAACCGGCATTTCATTTTTGGGCAAAAATTCCGGTTGACCGTGGGATTGGGACAATCAACGGGATAGTTGCCCAACAAAAAGGAACCTCTCGGGTTCCTTTTTGTTGAGGGGATTTAGAAGCGATGGTTGGTCTGGTGTGTGCACTAAGCGGTCAATTTTTCTTGTAGCCAGTTAGAAACAGGAAGCTGCCTACAACGACCCAAAGCAGAACAATCCCCAAACTACCGGCTGCATTAAAAATGCTACCTGTCAGCCAACTCCACCTCCCCGTTGGGGCTGTAATAGTCGGGTAGAACAACTCAACTAAGGCCATCGCCCAAGTTCCAATGGCAAATGCGATACAGGCTTTTTTGGCGTCCGACTTATCTAGCATCTGCTTACTTGTTCGATCATGACCAAGCAATCATATCGCATAATGATTGGCCGCTCCTGGCCGAACTCTGCCTTATGGCGCTTGCAAATAGACCAGCGAGTACCTGCTACTTCCGCCGCAACGGTTTCAGCAAATCCGACAGCCCGTTGTGATCAATCTCCTGCATGAGCGCCAGCAGGCGGCCGATTTCGCCGGGCGGGAAGCCTTCGCGGGCGAACCAGTTGAGGTAGTTGCCGGGCAGGTCGGCGATCAGGGTGCCTTTGTGCTTGCCGAAGGGCATGGCGCGGGTGACGAGGAGGAGCAGGTCTTCGGGGTTCATTGACGGCAGCGTTCAGGCGGAGCCGCCATTGTGCCAAAACTCAGCCGAGGCAGATCATCCACAGCGCGGTGGCGGCCAGCATCAGCGCAAAAGCGACACGCAGGCGGCGCTCGGGCAGGCGATGGGCGATGCGGACGCCGTAGGAAACGGTCAGTGCGCCGCCCAGCGCGAACAGGATTCCCATCTTCCAGTCGACCAGCCCGGTGTTTGCAAAGGTCAACAAGGCGACGATGGAACTGGGGGTGACCAGCGCAATGGCAAAGCCCTGGGCCATGGCCTGCGTTTGCCGGAAAAAGGTGACGAGAATGGGTGGCGTGATCATGCCGCCGCCGATGCTGATCAGTCCCTGACAGGTGCCGCCGATCAAACCGACCAGTGGAATCAGCCGCTCCGGCAGGGCGGACGACCAGCGCGAGCGGCCAGCGCGCAGGGACCACAGGCTGTGGACGGCCAGCCAGAGCAGGAAGGCGCCGAAATAGCGACGCAGTTCGCTGGAGGCCAGATTGCTCGCGTAGTGGGCGGTCAATGCCGTTGCCGTCACCGAGCAGAGCACGAGCAAGGCGGTGCGCAGTTTCGGCAGCGGCTGGCGCTGGCAGTAGCGCCACAGGGCAATGCTCAGATTGGGCACCATCATGACCAGCGCCGTGCCCTGCGCCAGCTTCTGGTCCATGCCGAACAGGCCGGTCATCACCGGGATGGCGATGATGCCGCCGCCGATGCCGAAGATGCCGCCGGCCAGGCCGAGGGCGGCACCGATCAGGAGGGGCAAGACAAGGCTAAGGGCGAGGATCATGGCTGGACTCGGAAATAATGTCGGGCCATGTTACTGCTTTGCACAAAGGCTAAAATGTCGCTAAATTTACTTGATTCGTTAATTTTATTTACCAATAAACCGATGTCATCCGAACTCGCTTTCTTCAGCCTGCTTGCCCAGCAGGGCAGCCTGGCCCGGGCGGCCCGCGAGCTTGGGCTGACCGGCCCGGCGGTCAGCCATCGCCTGTCCCAGCTCGAACAGCGCCTCGGCGTTCGCCTGCTGACGCGGACGACGCGCCGGATGAGCCTGACACCGGAAGGCGAGCTTTACCTGGCCGAAAGCCGGCGCATCCTCGGTGAAATCGAGGCGCTGGAACAGACGCTGACACGCACCCGGGCCGAACCGCGCGGCCTGCTGCGCATCCACGCCACCTACGGTTTCGGCCGCCGGCAACTGGCACCGGCCGTCTCCGAGTTCGTCCGGCAGTACCCGGCCGTCGACATCCAGCTCACGCTCGGCGATCAGGCCGTCATGCCGGGCGACCAAAGTTTCGATATCGCCATCCGCTTCGGCGAGCCGCCGGAAGCGCGCGTCGTCGCCCGCAAGATTGCCTCCAATCAGCGCTACCTGTTTGCTTCGCCCGCTTACCTGGCCCGCCGCGGCCAGCCGCTGGACCCGGACGATCTGGGCAGCCATGACTGCATCGTCATCCGCGAAGGCAGCGGCGCCTTCGGGACGTGGACGTTGTGCGCCGGCAAGCAGTGCCGCAACGTGAAGGTGAGCAGCAAGCTGAGTACCAATCACGGCGAGGTGGCCGTCGATTGGGGGCTCGACGGCCATGGCATCCTGCTGCGCTCCTTGTGGGATACGGCGGCCGAACTGCGCGCCGGCCGGCTGGTCCGCATTCTGCCCGAATGGTCGGGCAGCCCGGCCGACATCTACGCGCTGTACCCGCAACGCCTGAACCTGTCGGCCAAGGTGCGGGTGTTTCTCGATTTTCTGACCGAACGCTTCGCCGCCTACCGCAGCGCCACCGACAGCAACGCCGAATTACCCTGGTAAGCGCGCCGAACGCCAGAGCGGGTAAAGGCCAATCAAGCCGAGCAGCGGCCCGGGCAGGAGGAGCCAGGCGATGCTCATGCCCCAGTCGGCGATCCACGCCGTGCCAAGCTGGATGGAAAACATGGTGATGGCGAAGCCGATGGAGTTCTGAAAAGCCAGCGCACTGCCGACGATTTCCGGCGGGCAGGCCCGGGCCGAGAGCGCCGAAAAATGCGGCGAATCGGCGACGACCGTGGCGCCCCAGAGGAGCAGCAAGGTGATTTTCGCCACCGCTGGCCAGTCGCCGGTCAGCGGAAACAGTGCGCAGCAGATCGCCGAGCCGGCCAGGGCAACCGCCGCCACCCGCGCGCTGCCGATGCGCTGGCTCCACCAGCCGCCGAACAAGCAGCCCAGCGCGCCGATGCCGATGATGGCGAAGGCCAGCCCGGAGAGTTGGCGGCTCCCCGGCTCGGCCAGGCCGCTCAGGATGACGAGCGCCGGGGTCAGCGTCCAGAAGGCGTAGAGCTCCCACTGGTGGCCGAAATAGCCGAAAGCCGAGGCGCGGAATTCGCGCACCGAGAAGGCGTAGAAGACGCGGCCCAGACGCAGAGGCGGCGCGCCATGCCGGCGTTTCAGATGCGGCCCGTCGCCGAGGCGGAAGATCATCACCGCCGCCAGCAATGCCAGTCCGGATGAAACAAGAATGGTCGCCTGCCACGACCACCCCGCCCCGGCCAGGCGGATGCCGTGCGGCAAGGCGGTACCCAGGGTCAGCATGCCGACCAGCTGAGCCAGCGCGGCTCCGGCCCGCTCGGGGACCCAACTGACCACCAGTTTCATGCCCAGCGGGTAGACGCCAGCCAGACAGAAGCCGACGGCGAAACGCAGCGGCACGGCCGAGGCCATGCCATCGGCGAACAGGGCAAAGGCGCCGTTGCAGACGGCGCCGAGCACCGCGCAGACGGCGAAGATGCGGCTCGCGGCGAAGCGGTCGGCCAGGCCAGAAATGGCGAAGGTCAGCGTGCCGAGGATGAAGCCGAGTTGGACGGCGTTGGTCAGCGTGCCGATGTCGGTCGGCGCGATGCCCCAGGCGCGGATCAGGTCGTCGGCCGCGCTGTTGGCTGAGAACCACAGCGAGGTACCGAACAGTTGGGCGATAACGATGATGAGGACGGGGTTTTGCATGGGTGAATCGATTTTGAAATTTCGCGCTAGCTTATCGTTGATTGCCGCGTGCCCGCCAGAAAAGCACCGAGGCTTCCAGTAAAATCGGCGCGCCATGACCAAACCCGCCACGCCCAACTATCTCGCCGGCTATCCCGCCCACCTGACGGATTCGGTGCACCGGCTGATCGAACAGGATAAGCTCGGCAAAGTGCTGCGCCAGAAGTATCCCGAAGTGCACCAAATACGCACCGACAAGGCGCTCTACGACTACGTTCAGGAAATCAAGGCGACGTATTTGCGCAACGCGCCGCAGCCGAGCAAGGTGGCTTTTGACGGCAAGTTGCAGACGCTGCAGAAAGCGCTCGGCATCCACAGCCGGATCGCCCGCGTGCAGGGCGGCAAGCTCAAGAGCAAGCGCGAAATCCACGTCGCCAGCATCTTCCGCGAGATGCCGCCGGAGTTCCTGCGCATGATCGTCGTCCATGAAATCGCGCATCTCAAGGAAGCGGAGCACGACAAGGCGTTCTACCAACTGTGCCAGCACATGGAGGCGAATTATTTCCAGCTCGAATTCGACCTGCGCGCCTATCTCTGCCACCTGGCCGCCGGCGGCCCGCCGTTGTGGGTGGCCGAGGTTTCGGCGGGAAATTCGTGAATGCTACGGTCGACTGGAAAAAATGGCCAAAATTGAAATGCCCCTGCCGATGAGCCAACTGACCGAACTCCACGCCGACATCGATGCCCGCGTTCTGAGCATCCGCGAAAACCACGCCGACTGGCTGTGCGGCAAGGGCTGCGACAGTTGCTGCAAACGCTTGGCCGAAGTGCCGCAACTGACTGCCGCAGAGTGGGATTTGCTGCGCGAGGGGCTGGCCGGGCTGGCCGCTGATCATCTGCAGGCCATCAGCCGGGAGATCGCTGCTTTGGCTGGATCGGCTGAGCGCCCGGTCATCTGCCCGCTGCTCGACCACGCCACCGGCGCCTGCCCGGTCTATGCGCATCGCCCGGTGGCCTGCCGCAGCTACGGCTTCTACGTCCAGCGGGACCTCGGGCTATACTGCCGCGACATCGAAAAACAGGTTGCCGATGGCGAGCTACCGAACGTGGTCTGGGGCAACCACGACGCCATCGATCACCGGCTGGCCGGACTCGGTGAAAGTCGGCCGCTGACCGACTGGTTTGCCGATTGGGAACGCGAAAAGCACGCCACCGACCGGTGAAGACGTTGCCACGGTCAACCGGAAAAAACGGCCAAAATTGAAATCACGCCGTGGGCAGGCGTGACGTCAACACCGCTTAATTGGTCAGAATCCGCACCTTGACGGTCTTGCCTTTGACCTTGCCGGCCGACAGCTTGCGCACCGTGTCCTTGGCGACAGCCCGCGTCACAGCGACGTAGGTGCTCTGATCGGTCACCGTGATCTTGCCGACCTGCTCGCGAGTCAGGCCAGCCTCGCCGGCCAGCGCACCCATGACGTCGCCGGGGCGAATCTTGTCCTTGCGGCCGCCGAGCATGAGCAGCGTCGACATCGGCGGCACGAGCGGTGAATCGTCGGTGACTTCGACGGTTTTCAAGTCGAGCACATCGAGCTTGCACTTCATCATTTCGGCGATGGTCGCCACGCGGCGGCGGTCGCCGGAACTGCACAAACTCAGCGCCCAGCCCTCCTCGTCACCACGACCAGTACGGCCGATGCGGTGGATGTGGATTTCCGGATCGGGCGTCACATCGACGTTGATCACCGCTTCCAGCTGGTCGATATCGAGGCCGCGCGCCGCCACGTCAGTCGCCACGAGCACCGAGCAACTGCGGTTGGCGAACTGAATCAGCACCTGATCGCGCTCGCGCTGTTCCAGATCGCCGTTCAGCGTCAGCGCATGAATGCCGGCGTGGCGCAACACATTGACCAGATCGCGGCACTGCTGCTTGGTGTTGCAGAAGGCCAGCGTGCTGACCGGGCGGTAATGCTTGAGCAGGCGGACGACAGCGTCGAGGCGCTCTTCGTGCTTGACCTCGTAGAAGCGCTGGCGAATCTTCGTTTCTTCGTGCTGCTCGAGGAGTTTGACTTCCTTGGGCTGACGCAAAAACTGTTTGGCCAGTTGGGCGATGCCTTCCGGATAGGTCGCCGAAAACAGCAAGGTCTGACGCTGCGCCGGGCAACGCTTGGCGACGTAGGCGATGTCGTCATGGAAACCCATGTCGAGCATGCGGTCGGCTTCGTCGAGGACCAGCGTGTTCAGTTCGTCGAGCTTGAGATAGCCGCGCTCCATGTGGTCCATGATACGACCGGGCGTGCCGACGACGATATGCACGCCTTTTTCGAGGCTGTTCGCCTGATTGCGCAGCGTCGAGCCGCCGACCAGCGAGAGCACCTTGATGTTCTCTTCAAAGCGGGCCAGGCGACGAATTTCCTGCGTCACCTGATCGGCCAGTTCGCGCGTCGGGCACAGCACCATGGCCTGCACGGCAAAACGGCTGGTATTCAGGCGGTTGAGCAGGGCCAGGCCGAAGGCAGCCGTCTTGCCGCTACCCGTCTTGGCCTGGGCGATCAGATCTTGGCCAGCCAGGGCCAACGGCAGGCTTGCCGCCTGAATCGGCGTCATGCTCAGATATTCCAGCTGCACCAGATTGGCCAGCATGGCCGGCGACAAGGGCAGCGTGTCGAAAGCCTGGCTGGCAGCGGTTGTCTCGTTCATGCGCCGTTCAAACCTTGCGTTTGCGCGCCGGCATCGGCTTGCGCTGGCGTTGGCCCGGCTTGTGCACCTCGGCTTCCGGCTTCGGCTTGGGCACCAGCAGGTTCTTGGCCGCCGTCTTCTCGGAAGCACGATGGGCCTGAATGGCCTTCGTCACATCGGCCGGATCAACGGTAACGCCAGCATGCTCGCCCTTGACGTTGTAGGCCGAGAGCCTGTCCTTGATGGCGAACAGGCGTTCCGGCACTTCCGCCTTGCGTGGCAACCCGGTGACGATTTCCTGCGCCGCAGCGGTCAGCACGAAACCGCCGCCCTCCGCCTTGATCAGGCCGCTCTTAGCCAGACGGTCAAACGCCTCGACCAGCTTTGCCTCGTTGGGGATATTGTTCTGCAGCAGATCAGCCGCCGCCACGATGTCGACCAGCTCGCCCGGCCGCCGCTTGGAAGAAAGCGCCGTGGCGAGAATGAGAAGGGAGTCAACGTCGTGGACTGGATGCATCGGAATACCTTTGAATAGCGGTGGAATGAGAAACGGCGGGGAATCAGCGGGTCAAAGGCCGGGAAAAATGGGGCCTGAAGTCGGTTTCTCGCAAGGCCGCTAGTGTACCCGCTTTGCCGTCACAGGCGGCGCCAAACCTGACAAACGATGCTACGGTCAACCGGAAATTCATGCCAATTTCCACTCGTAAAAAAGGGCCACCCAAGGGCGGCCCAATTTTGTTGCCGATAAATCCGGCAGCTTACTTGGCGGACAGCGCCATCATCAGATCGTTGATGCGCTTGACGAAACCGGCCGGATCATCGAGTTGGCCGCCTTCGGCCAGGGTTGCCTGTTCAAACAGCAGCGCCGCCCAGTCATCGAAACGACTTTCTTCGTATTTCAGGCGCATAACCGCCGGGTGCTGCGGATTGATTTCGAGGATAGGCTTCGAGTTCGGCATCGGCTGGCCAGCCGCCTTCATCAGGCGGGCCAGATTACCCGACGGATCGTGCTCGTCAGACACCAGGCAGGATGGCGAATCGGTCAGCCGATAGGTTACGCGAACGTCTTTCACCTTGTCGCCGAGCGAGGATTTCACCTTCTCCAGCAGATCCTTGTACTCGTCAGCCGCCTTTTCTGCTTCCTGTTTCTCGGCTTCATCTTCCAGCTTGCCCAGATCCAGACCACCCTTGGCGACCGATTGCAGATGCTTGCCTTCGAACTCGGTCAGGTGACCAACGACCCACTCGTCAACGCGGTCAGACAGCAGCAGCACTTCAATGCCCTTCTTGCGGAAGATTTCGAGGTGCGGACTGTTCTTGGCGGCATTGAAGGTATCGGCGGTAACGAAGTAAATCTTCTCCTGGCCTTCCTTCATGCGGCCGATGTAATCGGCCAGCGAAACGTTCTGCTCTGGCGTGTCATTGTGCGTAGAAGCAAAGCGGATCAGGCCAGCGATCTTTTCCTTGTTGGCGTGGTCCTCGCCCACACCTTCCTTGAGCACAGCGCCGAAAGCTTCCCAGAATTTGGTGTAGCTTTCCTTGTCGTTCTCGGCCATGTCTTCGAGCATGCCCAGCACCTTGCGCGTGCAACCGCTGCGGATACCGTCAATATCCTTGCTCTGCTGCAGGATCTCACGCGAAACGTTGAGCGGCAGATCGGCAGAATCGACTATCCCGCGCACGAAGCGCATGTAGAGCGGCATCAACTGCTCAGCGTCATCCATGATGAAGACGCGACGCACGTAAAGCTTGATGCCATGGCGAGCGTTGCGGTCCCACAGATCGAACGGCGCACGGGCCGGGATGTAGAGCAGCTGCGTGTATTCCTGCTTGCCCTCGACGCGGGCATGTGTCCACGCCAGCGGATCCTCGAAGTCGTGAGCGACGTGCTTGTAGAACTCCTTGTACTGCTCGTCGGTAATATCCGACTTGGAGCGAACCCACAGCGCGTTTGCCTGGTTGACCGTTTCGTCCTCATCGGTCATCACCTGCTCGCCGTCCTTCCACTCCTCCTTCTTCATCACGATGGGCAAGGTGATGTGATCGGAGTACTTGCGAATGATCGATTTCAGCTTCCAGCCGCCGAGGAATTCATCCTCGCCTTCGCGCAGATGCAGGATCACATCGGTACCGCGGGAAGCCTTCTCAACCATCTCGACCGTGTAATCGCCCTCGCCGCCGGATTCCCAGCAAACAGCCTGATTTGCCTCGACACCAGCGCGGCGGGAAACCACCGTAACCTTGTCGGCAATAATGAATGACGAGTAGAAGCCGACGCCAAACTGGCCGATCAGATGCGCATCCTTGGCCTGATCACCAGTCAGCGCAGAGAAAAACTCTTTGGTCCCGGATTTGGCAATGGTGCCGAGATGCTCGACAGCCTCGTCACGCGACAAGCCAATACCATTGTCGGAAATGGTGATCGTACGTGCCGCCTTGTCGAAGGCGACGCGAATCTTCAATTCGGAATCGTCGCCATAAAGCGCGCTGTTGTTCAGCGCCTCGAAACGCAGCTTGTCACAAGCATCGGAGGCGTTGGAAACCAGTTCCCGCAGGAAAATCTCCTTGTTGCTGTACAAGGAGTGAATCATCAGTTGCAGCAGTTGCTTTACTTCGGCCTGGAAGCCCAGGGTTTCGCGATTTGCGTTCGCGGTTGCAGAGTCGGACATGCTTGAAACTCCCAATGAAACATTAAGAACGTGGATTGAGAGTTGGGGGCAGTACAGGCGAATTCAAGTAGAAGAAGAAGCAAAGATTTCCATTTTTAGCCCTGCAAAGCAAAAACCCCGTTAGCTGTTGCTAACGGGGTTTTCATGGGGAGTCTGGCGTTGACCTACTTTCGCGAGCGGAAGCTCACTATCATTGGCGCTCATCTGTTTCACGGTCCTGTTCGGGAAGGGAAG
>PHCH01000081.1 GCA_002840785.1 Betaproteobacteria bacterium HGW-Betaproteobacteria-4
CCCAAAAGGAGATTGCATGCGCCATTACGAAATCTGCTTTATCGTCCATCCGGACCAAAGCGAACAGGTGCCCGGCATGGTCGAGCGCTATCGCGCCATCGTTGCCGCCAAAAACGGCACCATTCATCGCCTGGAAGACTGGGGCCGCCGTCAGCTGGCTTACCCGATCCAGAAGATCCACAAGGCTCACTACGTTCTGATGAACATCGAGTGCGACGGCGAAACGCTGAACGAACTCGAACATTCGTTCAAGTTCAATGATGCCGTGCTGCGCCACCTGACCGTCAAGATGAAAGCGGCTGTGACGACTCCTTCCCCGATGATGAAGGAAGAAAAGTCGAAGTCTCTGCTGGCTGGTGATGTAGCTGCTGTAGTAGCCGAGCCGGCTGCTGCTGCCTAAGACTCTGTACGGGAATTACGGCTGAACTGCATCACAATCTCGGGAAAACTGGTCGAGCGCAAAGCATTGCGTTATACCCCGGCCGGTGTCCCGGTTAGCGAAGGATGGCTGCAACACAGCTCCTCGCAGACTGAAAGTGGCGCAGAGCGCTTGGTGGAAGTTGAAATTGCTGTCGTGGCCTTGGGCGAAACTGCTCGCTGGCTCGAGGCAGCTCCCCTCGGTGGGATGGTTAAACTGACTGGATTTCTGGCTGCCAAGAGTCGCAACAGCAAGGCTCCCGTGCTGCATGTGAATACACTCGAATTTTTGGAAGGAAACGAAAATGGCTCGATTCTTCAAGAAGAAGGATGACGACAAGAAAAAGAAGCGCGGTGGCGGCCTGTTCAAGCGTCGCAAGTTCTGCCGCTTCACGGCTGAAAAGGTCGAACAGATCGACTACAAGGATGTGGATGTCCTCAAGGAATTCATCCAGGAAAACGCCAAGATCTGGGTACCGCCATCAAGCGCGCCCGCTTCCTGGCCCTGCTGCCTTACACCGACAACCATCAATAATTTTCGAGGAGACGAAACATGCAAATCATTCTGCTCGAAAAGGTTGTTAACCTCGGAAACCTCGGCGATGTCGTCAAGGTCAAGGATGGCTACGCCCGCAATTTCCTGATTCCGCAGCGTATTGCCAAGCGCGCTACGCCTGCTGCTCTGGCCGAGTTTGAAGCTCGCCGTGCTGAACTGGAAAAGCTGGCTGCCGAGAAGCTCGCCGCTGCCCAGGTTGTGGCTGACAAGCTGAACGGTACCGTCGTGTCGGTCGCCCGCAAGGCTGGCCTCGACGGTCGTCTGTTCGGTTCCGTTGGCAATGTTGATATCGCCGATGCTCTCAAGGCTGCCGGTTTTGATATCGACAAGGCTGCCATCCGTCTGCCGGATGGTCCGCTCAAGGCCATCGGTGAGTTCCCGCTGGACGTGGCGCTGCATACCGATGTCCTGGCCAACATCAGCGTGGCTGTGGTTGCCGAGTAATCCCGGTTACTACCCACCCAAAAGGCCTCGCAATTGCGAGGCCTTTTTAATTTAAACTTGCCGCCATGAATCAACGTCAGCCGAAACAACGAATTTCCGATTCCACTCTGGATCAACTGCGCGTGCCGCCGCACTCCATCGAAGCCGAACAGTCTGTTCTCGGCGGCTTGCTGCTCGATAACCAGGCTTGGGATCGAATCGGCGACCAGGTCGCAGAGACCGATTTTTACCGGGATGAGCATCGGCGGATTTTTCGCCAGATTCGCAAATTGCTCGACAGCGCCAAGCCGGCCGACGTGGTTACGGTTGCCGAGGCACTTGATGCGGCTGGAGAGGGGGATCAGACCGGTGGCCTGGCCTACCTTGGCGAGTTGGCGGCCAATACGCCTTCGGCGGCCAATATCAAACGCTATGCGGAAATCGTTCGTGAGCGTTCCGTATTACGCAAGCTTGTTGCCACCGCCGACGAAATTGCCGCCGACGCGCTGAACCCGCTGGGTCGGGATGCCGAGACGCTGCTGGATGAAGCGGAGTCGAAGATCTTCCGGATTGCTGAAGCGGGAGCCGGACACAGCGAAGGTTTTGTCCACATCAATCCCCTGCTGACTCAGGTGGTGGAGCGGATTCAGGAGTTGCATGACCGTGACAACCCGTCGGATATAACGGGGGTACCCACCGGTTTTATCGATCTCGACCAAAAAACGTCAGGTTTTCAGCCTGGTGACCTGATCATTGTGGCGGGGCGTCCATCGATGGGCAAGACCGCGTTCGCGCTGAATATTGCTGAAAATGTGGCGGTTGAAAGCGGCCTCCCTGTTGGTGTGTTCTCCATGGAAATGGGCGGCGCCCAGTTGGCCATGCGGATGCTGGCGTCGATCGGGCGCCTGAATTCCCAAAGCCTGCGTACCGGCCGGATGAACGACGAGGAATGGTCAAAGTTGTCCTTCGCGCTCGGCAAGCTGCACGAAGCGCCGATCTACATCGACGAAACAGGTGGTCTCAGCCCGGCCAATCTGCGTGCTCGCGCCCGGCGTCTGGCGCGTCAATACGGCGGAAAGCTGGGCTTACTGGTCATCGACTACATCCAGCTCATGAGCGGCAATCGGCAGGGTGAAAATCGGGCGACCGAGGTTTCGGAAATTTCCCGGTCGATCAAATCCTTGGCCAAAGAGCTGCAGGTGCCCATCGTTGCGCTATCGCAGTTGTCGCGAAAGGTCGAGGAACGGACTGACAAGCGACCGATGATGTCCGACTTGCGCGAGTCCGGCGCTATCGAGCAGGATGCCGACGTGATCCTGATGATGTACCGCGACGAGTATTACAACAAGGAAAGCCAGGATAACAAGGGTATGGCCGAAGTCATTATCGGCAAGCAGCGTAACGGTCCGACCGGAACGGTGCGCATGGCTTTCATCGGCGAGTACACTCGTTTCGAGAATCTGGCGAGCGGCGGATTCGTCGATTCGCAGAACTGACGGTTGGCTTAAAGAACGACCTGGCGGGTGCGGATGCTGTATTGAAAGCCGGGATCTGGGAGACCTCCCGAGGATTCCAGTTGTGGCAGGAGAAGGAAGGGCTTGGTTGTGCCTGTCCCTGGAAGGACAACATCGGTCCCCAGATTGAAGGCAATCCAGTTCATTTCCCAGACACCGAACAGTATTTTCTTTAGCGAAATCAGTTTGCTGTCGAGGTCGGAGAGAATTTCCAGCGAAATCGCACGGCGGACGTCGCTCGGATCGACTGGGATCCAGCTGTAACCGGGAACGTAGAATTCGGCCCGGACATGATGGCCATGGGTCGCATCGTCTCCACGTAGCCCGAGGCTGCCAAACAATCGTGACGACCCGCTCCGCAGGCCGTATACGCAGCGCGCCGGAATGCCGATGGCCCGGCAGATGGCGACGAATAGGCCATTGATGTCGGCCGAGCGGCCACCGTATTTACCCTGGATCAACTGCCGGCGAACGTCGCCGGTGCCGCAGCCAGGCAGGGTTGGATCGTAGATCGTGTTGTCGACTACCCAATCGTAGATGGCCTTGGCTTGAGCTACCGGGTCCTTGATACGCCCCAGGATGCGTTCACCGAGCTGGAATGCCAGGCCATCATTGGGGATCAGCTGCGAGGCCTGCAGGTTGCGCCGCAGGATGTCTTCGCGTTCCGGGGCAACCGTTCGTTTGGTTACGTCGAAATGACGGTCGGCCGTCGACACATGGGTGGTTAGCTGAAGTCGGGCATCGCTACCCTCGGGCCAGTCACAATAGAAGACCTCAAGGTCGCCATCCGGCAGGCGACGCATGCTGGCATTGGCCTGGTTGCCCGACCAACTGTGCCCGAGAGTTCGCTGGTACAGCGTGTCCTGGTTGAGTGGCAATGGCAGCCAGAGCTTGGTCGGGCCGCTCAGGTTTTTCAGGTTGACTGTCGTCGTGATTTCAAAGGTGCGCCATTCGCTCGGCGGTTCGGGGGCTCTGACCGGTGGCAGGCGGGAGGCGGAGGTGCCAAGCGGTGGACGCTCGATGACCGGGTCGTCAGCGGTATGTGCAACCGATTGTTGCGGCTTGTAGGTGACTTTGCCTTTTTGTCGCCCTCGCCGGGTGACCGGCTTTTTGGCGGTTTTTCCCGACTTGCCGGTTGTGACCTTGGATTTGGCCTGCTTTTTTGCCGCCCAGGCATCGGAGACGAATAAGGAGAGTGCGGCGGCTGATGCTAGAAAATCGCGACGTTTCAAGAAACTCCTCCGGCGGAGATCATCCGTGGTTGAAACGAAAGGGCCGTGTCACTGACACGGCCCCTTGAATGTGGCGGCGATTATAGCACTTCGGCTGCGTGGTCGGCCAAGCGGGAGCGCTCCCCGCGTTGTAACGTGATGTGACCGGAGTGCGGCCAGCCCTTGAAGCGGTCGACGACGTAGGTCAGGCCGGAACTGCCTTCGGTCAGGTAGGGCGTGTCGATCTGCGCGATGTTGCCCAGACAGACCACCTTGGTTCCTGGACCAGCGCGGGTGACCAGCGTTTTCATCTGTTTCGGCGTCAGGTTCTGCGCTTCGTCGATGATCAGGTATTTCTTGAGGAAGGTCCGGCCGCGCATGAAGTTCATCGACTTGACCTTGATCCGTGAGCGAATGATGTCATTGGTCGCCGCCTTGCCCCAATCGCCGCCGTAGGCGCCGCTGCTCGCTTCGTCGGTGTGGGTCAGGACATCGAGATTGTCTTCGAGGGCACCCATCCACGGCGCCATCTTTTCTTCCTCGGTGCCGGGCAGGAAGCCGATGTCTTCGCCAACCGGAACGGTGGCGCGGGTCATGATGATTTCGGCGAACAGCTTGGTTTCGAGCACCTGGGTCAGGCCGGCGGCCAGGGTCAGCAGTGTCTTGCCGGTGCCAGCCTGGCCGAGCAGGGTGACGAAGTCGATGTCGGGATTCATGAGCAGGTTCATCGCGAAATTCTGTTCGCGATTGCGCGCCATGATGCCCCACACGGCATTCTTCGGATGACTGTAGTCGATCAGCGTTTCGAGAACGGCCGTCTTGCCGGCGGTTTCCTTGACGATGGCCGTGAAGCCGTCCTTCTCGAGCCAGATGCATTCGTTGACCAACATCTGCGGGCAGAGCGGGCCGGTGACCTTGTAATAGGTGCGGCTATCCTTCTTCCACGACTCCATGCCCTTGCCGTGCTTGTCCCAGAAGTTGTCGGGCAGGGCGCGGGTGCCGGAGTAGAGGATGTCGGTGTCCTCGAGGACCTTGTCGTTGAAGTAGTCTTCGGCGAGCAGGTTGAGGGCGCGCGACTTGATGCGCATGTTGATGTCTTTCGACACCAGGATGACCGGACGCTTGGGGAATTTCTTCTGGAGGTGGATGACCACCGAGAGGATCTGGTTGTCGACCTTGGAGGTCGGCAGGCCTTGTGGCAGATCGGCGCTGATTGCTTCGGTCTGCAGGTAGAGCCGACCGCTGGCCAGCTTTTTCGACGGGCCGTAGAGATCGATGCCTTCGTCGATGTCGTCCTCACCGTTGGCGGCCAGCAATTCGTCCAGCATGCGTGATGTCTGGCGGGCATTGCGGGCGATTTCGGACATGCCCTTCTTGTGGTTGTCGAGTTCTTCCAGCGTCATGATGGGCAGGAAGACGTCGTGTTCTTCGAATCTGAAAAGACTGCTGGGATCGTGCATGAGCACGTTGGTGTCGAGGACGAAAATCTTGGTAACGGCGGGCTTCTTGATGGCTGCGGGCTTACGCGGCATGGAGTGGGCCTTGGGTTAGGTTGATTGAGGGGGGTTAAAGGGTTTTGACGAAATCGAGCACTTCCTGAACGTGGCCGGGGACTTTGACGCCACGCCATTCGCGGCGCAGAACGCCGTTGCGGTCGATGACGAAGGTGCTGCGTTCGATGCCCCGCACCTGTTTCCCATACATGTTTTTCATTTTCATGACAGAGAACAGGGTGCAGATGGCTTCATCGGCATCCGAACCCAGTTCGAAGGGGAAGCTTTGTTTGGCCTTGAAGTTCTCATGCGACTTCAGGCTGTCCCGCGAAATGCCGAGAACGACGGCGTTGGCGGCGACGAACTGGTCGTGCAGGTCACGGAAGTTCTGGCCCTGCGTAGTGCAGCCCGGGGTGCTGTCCTTTGGGTAGAAATAGATTACGACGACCTTGCCGGCCTGGGCTGTCAGGTTGAAGGTGGTGCCGCTGGTGGCCGGCAGGGAGAAGTCGGGGATGGGGGTGTCGAGCATGGCAATGCCTCTGTGTCGTGGTGTTTGAGCCATTGTGGGCAATTCACCGCAGGCAGGTCAAGCGGTGTGGCGGGCATTTGCTAAACTTCCGGCCATGCGAAAAATTTGCGTGAGCCTCGTTGTCGCCTTCGTTCTGTCCGCGTGCGGCCAGGCCTGGAACGATCCCTACCCGGCCGCCGATGCCGGGCGCAACATTCTCTACACGGCCTTCACCGATCGTCCCAAGCATCTCGATCCGGCCCGCTCCTATGCCGAGGACGAGGTCACTTTCACGGCACAGATCTACGAACCGCCGCTCCAGTATCACTATCTGAAACGGCCATACGAGTTGATTCCGGCGACCGTCGAGCAGGTGCCGGTGCCGCGTTTCTACGATGCCGCCGGGCGCGAATTGCCGCCCGATGCGCCGGTCGAGCGTATTGCCGAGAGTGTTTATGAACTGAAACTCAAGCCCGGCATCCGTTTTCAGCCGCATCCGGCCTTCGCGCTCGATTCCTACGGTCAACCGGAAATTTTGGCCAAAAATGAAATCGTCAAACGGCAGACCATGGCTGATTTCACCAAGGTCGGTACGCGCGAACTGAGCGCCGACGACTACATCTACCAGATCAAGCGCCTGGCCCACCCGCACCTGCATTCGCCGATCTTCGGCATGATGGCCGACAAGATTGTCGGCTTGAAGGAGCTCGGCGACAGCCTGCAGAAAGCGGCCAGCGACAAGCCGGCGAACGAATGGCTCGATCTCGATGCCTACCCGCTGAGCGGTGTCGAGAAGATCGACGCGTTGACCTGGCGCATCCGTATCAAGGGCAAATACCCCCAGTTCCTCTACTGGCTGGCCATGCCTTTCTTCGCGCCGGTGCCGCGCGAGGTCGACCGCTTCTTCAGCCAGCCGGGCATGGCCGAGAAGAACCTGACGCTCGACTGGTGGCCGGTCGGCACCGGGCCGTTCATGCTCAGCGAGAACGACCCGAACCGCCGCATGGTTCTCTCGCGCAACCCGAATTTCCACGGCCAGACCTACCCCTGCGAAGGCGAGGCCACCGACCGTGCCGCCGGCTTGCTCGACGATTGCGGCAAACCGCTGCCCTTCCTCGATCAGGCCATCTTCACGCGCGAGAAGGAAGCGATCCCCTACTGGAACAAGTTCCTGCAGGGCTATTTCGATGCCTCGGGGATTTCCTCAGACAGCTTCGATCAGGCTGTGCGCGTCAATGTCGGCGGCGACGTGGCGCTCACCGACGAGATGACCGACAAAGGCATCCGCCTGCTGACTTCGGTCAAGTCGTCGACTTTCTACATGGGCTTCAACATGCTCGACCCGGTCATCGGCGGCCTTTCGCCACGAGCGACCAAGTTGCGCCAAGCCATTTCGATTGCCATCGATCAGGAAGAATATATTTCGATCTTCCAGAACGGTCGCGGCATCGCCGCGCAAAGCCCTCTGCCGCCGGGCATCTTCGGTTTCGAAGCGGGCGAGCCGGGGATCGACAGCACGGTTTACGACTGGGTCGATGGCAAGCCGAAACGCAAGCCGGTAGAGGTCGCCAAAAAACTGGTTGCCGAAGCCGGCTACCCGAATGGCCGCGATGAAAAAACCGGCGAACCGTTGGTTGTCAATCTCGACACCACGGGTGGCGGCATGGGCGAGAAATCCCGGCTTGACTGGCTGACCCGGCAATTCGCCAAGATCGACGTGCAACTGGTCGTCCGCTCGACCGATTTCAACCGCTTCCAGGACAAGATCCGCAAGGGTAACGTCCAGTTGTTCTACTTCGGCTGGAACGCCGATTACCCGGACCCGGAAAACTTCTTCTTCCTGCTCGACGGCAATGAAGGCAAGGTCGCCAGGGGCGGCGAGAACGCTTCGAACTACGCCAACCCCGAGTTCGACCGTCTGTTCCTGCGCATGAAGAACATGGACAACACGCCCGAGCGCCTCGCCATCGTCCGCCAGATGAACCGCATCCTGCACCACGACGCGCCCTGGGTTTTCGGCCTGCATCCGAAGAGCTACACCCTGAGCCACCGCTGGCTCAAGAACCGCAAGCCGAGCGACGTCGGCAACAACACGCTGAAATACCAGCGCATCGATAGCGCTGAACGCGCTGCAGCCCGCCGCGAATGGAACAGCCCGGTGCTCTGGCCGCTCGGCCTCGGTCTGCTGGTGTTGGTACTGGCGATCATCCCGGCTGTTGTCGGCTATCGTCGCCGCGAGCGTCGGGCCGCGCTCAAGTGAAGCTGCTTGAGCGCCAGCAGGGGCTGGACGCCGAACTGCTCAAATTTCGCGATTTGTGGCATCCGCAGCCCTTTCGTGAGCCTCTGCCGCAGTGGTGCGGACGCTGGCCGTCGCTGCACGACGCATTGATGGCCTTGCCCGAGGCCGACATCGCTCGCCTCAACGACAACGGTGCCGCCGCGTTGACGCTCCTTTCCCGACATGTTCCGGGGCTCTCGACGCTCGCATTGCTGGCTGAATTACCCGCCGCGCCGGGAGTGACTCTGCCTGATCGCGGTGCCCACTGGGCCTGGGAAATTCCCGGGCGCAAGCGCGAGCAGATTGAAGCCTTTGCCGCGGCAGCAGGGCAAAGCCGGCAACCGGTGCTCGACTGGTGCGGCGGCAAAGGCCACCTCGGCCGTCTGCTGGCTCTGGCTTGGCAGACGCCAGTGCATACCCTCGAGATCGATGCCGCTTTGTGCGAGGTGGGGGAAAGTCTGGCGCAACGCGCCGGGGTGCGTCAGGAATTTGTCGTTTCCGATGCGTTGACCGTAGCAAACTGGCCGCGGGCCGGCCAGCATGCCGTCGCCCTGCACGCCTGCGGCGAACTGCATCGTCGCTTGATCCGCGATGGTGCGGACAAAGGCGTGAGCCGCTTTGATGTCGCTCCATGTTGTTACTACCGCGGCGTTGCCGAAAGCTATCAGGCCATGTCGGCCAATTTGCAATTGGTGCTGACGCGCGACGACACCCGTCTGGCCGTAACCGAAACCGTCACCTCGTCACCCCGCGAAACGCGGCGGCGGGATCGGGCCATTGCCTGGAAACTCGGGTTCGATGCCTATCGTCGGACGGTGATTGGCGAGGCCTACCGCAGCTTCAAACCGGTGCCTGAAGTCTGGATCCGCGCCGAGTTTGCCGATTTTCTCGGTCGGATGGCGCAACGGGAAGGCTTGCCACTGCCATCGACATCCGTCTCCGCAGCGTTTGAAGCAAAAGGCTGGCAACGTCGCGATGAAGTCATGCGGCTATCCATCGTTCGCCATGCCTTCCGTCGCGCCATCGAAGTCTGGCTCGCCCTCGATCTGGCCTGTTTTCTCGCCGAGCGAGGCTACGAGGTCGGCTTGGGGAGTTTCTGCGACCGGCGCCTGACGCCGCGCAACCTGCTTGTTTCAGCCAGCAAGGTATAGGGGCTGAGCATCGTCCGCGATTGCTACGGTCGACCTTCCTCAAGCAGCAAAAACAGTGACCGCTTCGCCCTGCTCGGGAGCGCATCTTCAGCGCCCCGGCCAGGTCGAAGCGAATGGCATCAAGCGTGCCGGGTGGCGCGCATCAGATAATTGACGCTGGTGTCCGATCCCAGAGAATAGACCTTGGTCAACGGGTTGTAGCTCATGCCGACCACTTCATCCGGTTCCAGGCCGGACAGCTTGGCCCAGCGTGCCAATTCGGACGGCTTGACGAACTTGGCGTAGTCATGCGTGCCTCTCGGCAGCATGTTCATGATGTATTCCGCGCCGACTACCGCCAACAGGTAAGACTTCGGGTTGCGGTTCAGGGTCGACAGGAAAACCTGGCCGCCCGGCTTGACTAGCCGCGCACAGGCGGCGATGACGCTGGACGGATTGGGGACGTGTTCGAGCATTTCAAGGCAGGTCACGGCGTCGAAAGCACCCGGCATTTCATCCGCCAGATGTTCAACCGAAATCTTGCGGTAATCGACCTTTTGGCCACTCTCCAGCAAATGCAATCGGGCGACACCAAGCGGCTTTTCCGAGAGGTCGATACCGGTCACGTTGGCACCACGCACCGCCATGCCTTCCGAGAGCAGGCCGCCGCCGCAACCGACATCGAGGATGCACTTGCCAGCAAGGCCAATGGTCTGGTCGATCCAGTCCAGTCGTAGCGGGTTGATGTCGTGCAGCGGCTTGAATTCGCTATTCGGGTCCCACCAGTGGTGGGCAAGATCACCAAACTTTTCCAGTTCGGCGGGATCGGCATTGAGCATGGTCATGGGAGCGAGAATGATTGATCGGAAAAGAAAAAGCCCCGCGAGGCGGGGCTTTCATTGAAGCGACGGTGAATTACTTGGTGCCGATGACTTCGATATCAACGCGACGATCCGGCTGCAGGCAGTCGATCAGGGCCTTGGTCTTGGCGTTGCCCTTGCACTTGTCGCC
>PHCH01000082.1 GCA_002840785.1 Betaproteobacteria bacterium HGW-Betaproteobacteria-4
GATGCCAAGCTCGCCATCATGGAAGAGTGCGGCTTCAAGGTGACGCGCAACCCGTCCGAAATGGCCAAGCTGCTCAAGGCCATGCTGTAAAATCCGAGCCTAGCTCAACCGAAAAGGCGGGCCGCGGGTCCGCCTTTTTTTCGCCTTGGTTTTTATGGAAATAGATTTAACCTCCGCCGTTTTCTGGATAGCCGTTGGCCAGATCATCCTGATCGACATCGTGCTCTCCGGCGATAACGCCGTGGTCATCGCCCTGGCCTGCCGCAATCTTTCTCCGGAACAGCGGCGCACGGGCATTTTCTGGGGCGTCGCCGGGGCGGTCAGCCTGCGCGTCGTGCTCACCGTGTTTGCCGCGCTGGTCATGAACCTGCCGTGGCTCAAGCTCGTCGGCGGCCTGCTGCTGGTGTGGATCGCCATCAAGCTCATGCTGCCGGAGGACGAGGAGGGGCATGACATCGAGTCGTCGGCGAATCTCTGGGGCGCGGTGAAAACCATCGTCGTCGCCGATTTTGTCATGAGTCTGGACAACGTTATCGCCGTTGCCGGCGCTGCCCACGGTAGTCTGGCCCTATTGCTTTTCGGGCTGGCCGTCAGCATTCCGCTCATCGTCTGGTCGAGCCAGCTGATCCTGCACTGGATGGAGCGTTTTCCGTCCATCGTCTTGTTGGGTGCCGCATTGCTCGGCTACGTTGCCGGGCAAATGATTTTTTCCGATCCCGGCGTTACGGCCATCCTGCCGCAATTGCCGGGATGGTCGGCCAAGCTGGCTGGCGTTGTCGGTGCCTTGCTGGTTGTCATCGTCGGTCGCTGGCTGGAAAGGCGGATTCTCGCCCGGCAGGACGTCACCATCGTTTAGGGGAAAATCGTGGCCTTGTTTCTTTCCGAAAATGACGTAAAAACCCTGTTGACCGTGGAAATGGCGCTTGAAGCCGTCGAATCGGCCCATCGCGACCTGGCCAACGGCCTGGCCATCGATACCCCGCGGGCGCGCAGTCGCCTGCCGCAGACGGTGCTGCATATCCTCCAGGGCGCGCTCCCGGGGCAGGGGGTGATTGGCTACAAGGCCTATACCAGCAACAAGAGCGGCAACCGTTTTCTGGTCCATCTGTTCGATGCCGCAACGGGGCGCCTCAAGGCTGTCATTGAGGCCAACTATCTGGGCATGATCCGCACCGGTGCGGCGAGTGGTGTGGCGGCCCGCTGGCTGGCGCGCCCCGACGCGTCGGTGGCTGGCGTGTTTGGCTCCGGCTGGCAGGCCGAGGGGCATGTCCGGGCGATATGCGCCGCCTTGCCCTTGGAGCGGGTCAAGGTGTTCAGCCGCAAAGCCGAGAAGCTGCAGGATTTTTGCATGCGCCTGAGCGAAGCGACGGGTGTCGCCGTCGAGCCGGCGGAAAGCGCGGAGGATACGGTGCGCGGCAGCGACCTGATCGGTACGGTGACAACGGCGGCGTTTCCGCTGTTCGACGCCGCCTGGCTCGAAGCCGGGGTGCATATCAACGCTGCCGGGTCCAATTCGCTGATTCGGCAGGAGTTGTCGGAGGCCGCGGTCAGGCGTTGCGATCTGATTGCGGTCGATGCCGTTCCCACGGCGCTGGCCGAAGCCGGCGATTTGCTGCCCGTGCTGGAGAAAGGTCGTTTGCATGCGCGGCAGCTCGTCGAGCTGGGCGACGTGATCGTCGGTCGCCATGCCGGGCGGGTGGCCGGGGAGCAGATTACCCTTTTCGAGTCGCAGGGCATGGCCATTCAGGATCTTGCCGTGGCCTTGCGGGTCCTGGCAGCGGCCGAGGCAAGCGGCCTGGGGCAGGTGATTCCGCTGGAATGAGGTTTGACCGAAAGCGTGCGAAAGGTAAGAATGTCACGGTTTTGTGTCCCCAAATCGATTGGGGCGCAGCCATCGGCGGAGGGTGAATGTTCCGGGCAGCGTTGAAAACGGCAGGACCGAGTCTCGGGGGGCGAATCGCTCCGCTGCTGCCGCGCGCTGAAGAACCGCCATTGCCGGCAGGCTGCTTGTCCGGGTTGGCTCAATGAGGCTGGCCGACGCCCTGGAAATCGTGATGCGTACCGATCCGGGCATGATCCGTTCGCACAACGAAGATGCCATCTACGCCGACGCCGGTCTTGGCGTGGCCATCCTGGCCGATGGCATGGGGGGCTACAACGCCGGCGAAGTGGCCAGCGGCCTGGCGACGACGCGCTTGGCCGAGGATGTTGCCGGGGTCATCAATTCCCCCACTGTTTTGGCGCGCGGGCTGCACGATGCGGCTGTCGTCGAGGCGCATATCGTCAATGAAGTGAAAGCGGCCAATCTGGCCATCTTCAATGCGGCGCAAAGCTGTTCGCAATATACCGGGATGGGCACGACGCTGGTTATGGCGTGGTTCTACAACAACCGGATGACTGTCGCGCATGTCGGCGACTCACGCCTCTATCGCTTGCGGGGTGAACGTTTCGAGCAACTGACTCGGGATCATTCCCTCTTACAGGAACAGCTTGATAATGGCATGATTACCGCCGAGCAGGCGCGCTATGCGGAAAACCGGAATCTGGTGACGCGGGCCCTCGGGGTCGATCCCGAGGTCAAGGTTGAAGTCCATGATTACGACGTTCGTCCGGGCGATGTCGTGCTGCTTTGCTCGGATGGATTGAACGACATGATCGAGGATCACGAAATTGCCGTAACCCTGATGACGCTGAGCGGTAATCTGGCGTTGGCGGCGGATCATCTGGTGCACATGTCCAACGCCCATGGCGGGCGGGATAATGTGTCGGTCATTCTGATCAAGGTTGTCGGCGATTTCGCATCGCCAAAGGGTTGGTGGCAGCGGCTACTGACCCGTTTGCAGTGATATGGGGAAGGCAAGTCGGGTGAGCATGCGGTCGTCGTGACCATACTCGCCGATTCCTTTCTTGAAGACCTGAACAGCACCAACGGCACGCTGGTCAATGGCCAGCCGATCAAGAAGCACTTTCTGCGCAACAACGACATCATCGAGCTCGGCAAATACAAGCTGAAGTACATGGCCGATCTGCAGGCTGGTGCCGCCGCCAGCGATTTCGAAAAGAGCTCGGCCATCCGTTCGGGCGCGCTGAAACTGCCCTCCGAACTGCAACTGGCGCCCACCGAAAGTGCGACGCGCTCAAGTATCGGCATGGCCTCTCAGCCGAAGCCGCCGATGCCGGGCATGGCCGCAGCCATCCAGCTTCTCAATGGCCCAAATGCCGGCAAGGAGCTGGAGTTGAGCAAGACTCTGACGACCCTCGGCAAGCCCGGTCTGCAGGTGGCCGTCATCGCCAAGCGGCCGCATGGCTATTTCATCACCCATGTCGAAGGGCGCCAGTTTCCCATCGTTAACGGCAAGGCGCTCGATGCGCAGGCTGTTCCGCTGGGCGACCATGATGTCATCGAGATTGCCGGAATCAAGATGGAGTTTTTCCTGAGGCACTGAAAACATCTGTTTTTGGCCGCCAGTCGGGTTGTTTCGGGAGCGGAAGGTTACAATCCAGAGCGGCCAGCCACCGGCGGATCCGAAGGCGGCCCAACTTATCGGCAGGCCCAACAAGCATGAAGCTTCGCGTACTCGGCTGCAGTGGTGGCATCGGTGGCAGGCACCAGAGAACCACCTCGTTTCTGATTGATCACGACATCCTGATCGATGCCGGCACCGGCGTCGGCGAATTGTCGATTGCCGAACTGGCCGCCATCGACCACGTGTTCCTGACTCATGCTCACCTCGACCACATCGCCGCCTTGCCGATGATGATCGATACCGTCGCCGACCGCCGCGACCGGCCGCTGACTGTCTATGCCACCAAAGCCGTGCTCGACAGCCTGCGCCAGCATATTTTCAACTGGGCGATCTGGCCGGACTTTTCAGTCGTGCCGTCGGCCGAGCAGCCCTTCATGCGCTATCGTCAGATCGATCTGGCCGAGACGGTGACGCTGGACAGCCGGCAGATTTCTGCCTTGCCGGCCGATCACACCGTTCCTGCCGTCGGCTATCGCCTTGACTCCGGTGCCGCCAGCCTGGTCTTTTCCGGCGATACCGGCCCGTGTGAGGCTTTCTGGCTGGCCGTCAATGCGATTCCGAATCTGCGTCACCTGATTATGGAATGTGCTTTCCCCAACCATGAGCGGCAACTGGCCGAGCTATCCAAGCATTACTGGCCGGATGGGCTGGCTGATCAACTGGGCAAATTGACCCGTCCGTGCCAGATTCATATCTCGCACCTCAAGCCGGGGCAGGTAGAGACCACCATGCAGGAAATCGACCGCTGCCTCAAGGCTTTCTCGCCGGGCATGCTCCGCAATGACCAGGTCCTCGCCTTCTGACGCCAGACCATGCACACCCAGGACGACCTCTTTCTCCGCCTGGAACAGCTCAACGACATCGGCACCTCGTTGTCCAGCGAGCGCAACATCAAGCTTCTGCTCGAAAAGATTGTCCTCGCCGCCAAGCAGATCACCCGGGCTGATGGCGGAACGCTCTATCTGCTGTCGGACGACAAGCGCCATCTGCATTTCGAAATTGTTCGCACCAACTCGCTGAACCTTGCCTTTGGCGGCTCCAGCGATCGGCCGACCTCGGGCAAGTTCCCTGACCTGCCGCTTTATCGCGACGATGGCGCCCCCAATGACCGCATGGTTGCCGCCTATGCCGCCATTACGGGCAAGACGGTCAATATCGCCGACGCCTACAGCGCCGCCGGCTTCGATTTTTCCGGCACGCGCCAGTTCGACGCGCGCACCGGCTATCGCTCGCAATCCTTCCTGACCGTGCCGATGAAGGACCACGAAGGCGAGATCATCGGCGTGCTGCAACTGATCAATGCGCTCAACCCGACAGACGGGGCGGTCAGCGAATTTTCCCCGGCCGACCAACGCCTGGCCGAGTCGCTCGCCTCGCAGGCCGCCATCGCGCTCAGCAACCGGCAACTCGTCGAACAACTCGAAGCGCTCTTCGAATCCTTCGTCAAACTCATCAACCTCGCCATCGACGAAAAATCGCCCTACACCGGCGGCCACTGCCAGCGCGTGCCGGAACTCACCATGATGCTCGCCGAGGCTGCCGACGCCACCAACACGGGGCCGCTCGCCGATTTTAAACTGACCGACAAGGATCGCTACGAACTGCGCATCGCCGCCTTGCTCCACGATTGCGGCAAGGTCACGACGCCGGTGCACATCGTCGATAAGGCCACCAAGCTGCAAACCATCTACGACCGCATCGATCTCATCGACACGCGCTTTGAAGTGGTCAAGCGTGATGCCGAAATTCGCAAATGGAAAAGCATCGCCGAAGGGGTTCCACCGGCCGAAGCAGAGCGAATCTTTTTTCATTTTTGCCAAAAAATTCCGGTTGACCGTGGGATTCTGCATCAGGCCAATATCGGCTGCGAAAAAATGTCCGACGACGACATCGGGCAGGTCCGGCGAATCGCTGCCGAGTATCGCTGGCGCAACGCCGACGGAGAGGAAGTGCCATTCCTCAGCGACGACGAACTCGAAAACCTGACCATCCGCTCCGGCACCCTGACCCGCGCCGAGCGCGACATCATCAACCACCACATCGTCGCCACCATCAAGATGCTCGAACAACTACCGTGGCCGCGACACCTCAAAAACGTCCCCGAATACGCCGGCGGCCATCACGAACGGATGGACGGCAAAGGCTACCCCAAAGGCCTCAAGCGCGAAGACATGAGCTGGCAGGCCCGCATCATGGGCATCGCTGATATTTTCGAAGCGCTGACCGCCAAGGATCGGCCCTACAAGGAAGGCATGAGACTCTCTGAAGCCCTCGCCATCCTCGAACGCTTCAGCCTCAACGGCCATATCGACCCCGCACTGCACGAAGTTTTCATCAGCAGCGACGTGTACCGCCGATACGCCAGCGCCTTCCTGAAAACCCATCAGGTCGACTGCTGAATCTTCGTCGCGCTACCTGGCCACTGTTGTATTTGCCATATTCCTCTACCTGAAATCCCTATGCCTGCCGCATTGCGTCCACTCAGGGTGACGCAAATTGGCATGTCTTTCTATGTGTCTGGACACTACGTTTTTTTACTGTTGGCAACAAAAGTCGCCAAAGTCATGAATGAAAAGGGATTTACGAAAATCAGGGGGCCATTCATCCCGCGTTTCCAAAACCTGGCACGGAAACTGTTATAGGTTACTCAGCGGCTTTCCCGCCTTGTCACTTAAAGGAGATTCAAATGAAGAACGTTCAAAAAGGTTTCACCCTGATCGAACTGATGATCGTTGTCGCCATTATTGGTATTCTGGCTGCCGTTGCGCTGCCGGCGTATCGTGACTA
This sequence comes from Betaproteobacteria bacterium HGW-Betaproteobacteria-4, assembly GCA_002840785.1. GTDB lineage: Bacteria > Pseudomonadota > Gammaproteobacteria > Burkholderiales > Rhodocyclaceae > Azonexus. The sequence continues at coordinate 6,315 of PHCH01000082.1, forward strand.
TACCCAGAATGCAGCTAACGGCGCCTGCTTGAAAGAAGCCACCGCTTACGTGAATGCGACTGCCGGCCTTGCGGCTGATCCGAATGTTACAGCTGCGCAAATTCCCGCGTTTGCGCCTTCTGCCTGTCAGGGTGGTGCTAGTATGGATTTGGCAGCTTTCACCAATAACACCGTATTGCAATTCACTTCGCAGACAAAAGGTAACGCAGCCAAGAAGAAAGATCCTCGGTGTGAGGCATCTACTGCTAAATGCTGGAACTCGTAAAACAAAAGGAAGGGCATTTGGCCAACCTGAGTATGGCTGAGTGAGGTCCCTTAAAAAGCGCCGCAAGGCGCTTTTTTTGGCTAGCGACTCCCGATTTTCGTCACATTGTGTCCTCCTTGGGGGCGCTAATCGCCATGTCTTTCGGCTTCTTGACGCGCTAAGTTTTTTTGCGCTTGCCTATGAAATTGCCAACGCCATGAATCACAAGGGCTTTGTGGAAGTTCAGGTGGTATTCATACGGCTTTTCCAATACCTGGCATGGAAACTGTTGTGGGTAACCCCGCGACTTTCCCGCCTTGGTATTAAAAGGAGATTCAATTGAAGCGCGTTCAAAAAGGTTTCACCTTGATCGAACTGATGATTGTTGTCGCCATCATCGGTATTTTGGCTGCTGTGGCCCTGCCGGCGTATCGTGACTACACCCAGCACTCAGCTAACGGTGCCTGCTTGAAAGAAGCTACTGCGTATGTCAGTGCGGCTGCCGGCCTTGCGGCTGACCCGAATCTTGTTGACGCTGACATTCCCGCATTTGCGGGGAGTGCCTGTGCCGTTGGTACCAACATGACCAAGGCTATTTACGATGCGAATACTGTCATGTTGTTTACTTCACCGACAAGAGGCAATGCTTCTGCGAAGAAAGATGTCTCATGTAACGGTTCTCGCACTGTCTGCTCGCTCTCGTAATGCAAGCGAAAGGGCGTTTGGCCGACATGTGGGTGGTTGAAAGAATTGCTACAAGAAAAGCGCCGCCCCAAGGCGCTTTCTTGTTTTGGGCTGGTGCGGCTCCCGTTGTGCTGGTGATGCCTCGCAATTCGATTGAGGAATGAAGATATTGTATGAATAGCCGTTCCCTTCAATTGCGCCACATTCTGGCGTTGCTTGCCTGCGGCCTCGTAGCGGTAATGTTGGGTCTGATGATCTGGGTGCCTCATCCTGATTTCACCTGGCATGACCAGCAGCGACTGGGGCAGATCGCTATCTCTGTTCTGGCATTTTCGGGAATTTTGTTGTTACGACCTTCCAGCGTCATGCGTGCAAATCCTTTCTGGCTTTGGCCTGCCGTGGGCGTTCTGGTGCTTGGTGCATTATCTGCCTCCTTGGCCTTACGTCCTTTGTGGGCTGCCTCCGAAGTTGCCTTGCTGGTGGCTTGTGTGGGAATAAGCGTTTTTGTCTGTCGTCTCATAGGCGAATTCGAGGATAGAGCCGATCTGGTTTTTTTCGCTCTCTTGCGTCTCTTGCTGGCGGGCATGGTTCTCCAGTTTTATGCCTCATTTTTCGCCGCGATGGCTCATGCGGACCTTTACTTCGCTCCCTGGATCCTGCTCAACGGATTTTCCAACATGCGCTTTGAGGGGCAGTTTCTGACCATTGTGGTGCCGTTGCTAGGGGCCAGGTTGTTTCTTCCCGAGGGGGCCAGTCTTCGTTATCCGCGCGGCCTCGATATGTTCCTGATGGTTTCTCTGGCCGGGATGGTTTTCGTAGCCGGGACCCGGGGAACGATAGCGGCTTGGTTGGCGGTTTCCATCTTGTTCTTGGGCTTGAAGGGGGGCGGTAGGGATGCTGCGAAGCGTATGTTGCTAGTGATGGTTGCTGGCTTCGTGCTTGCTTGGCTTGTCTTGCACACGATTACCTGGGTAACGGGTCAGGCCGCAGATTATCGCTTTGCCGGTGAGCAGGTGTTTGGTTTGTCGTTAAGGGAAATTCTTTGGAAACATGCCTGGGCCAAGATTGTCGAGTTTCCCTGGTTGGGCATTGGGCCAATGCATTTTGCCTCGTTGAATAATCAGATCGCTCGTCACCCGCATCAGGCGCTGTTGCAAATTGCCAGTGAGTGGGGGCTGCCAGTGTTGTTCATGGTCATGGCTACCGTGACGGGCTGGTTGGTCAAGGTCTTTGGGGTGGTAAGGTCCGGCGATGGCAAGGTCGGTGCCGACCTCAGATGGGCGCTGTTTTTCTCCGTGTTGTCGTCAATGGTTCAAAGCATGGTCGACGGTGTTCTCGTGATGCCCTATCCGCAACTATGGTTGGCAATCGTGGTCGGCTGGTGTTCGGCACGCTGCCTTCCCAGTTTTCACGGTGAAGGTATTCGCGTGCCGAGTTGGCTTCCGCTTCTGCTTTGGGGGGGCGCTAACCTGTTGCTGATTGCCGTGGCTGTCATGAGTTACCCAGACCTTGTCGGGGCTGGGGAATATTGTGGCGGCGGGCCTCGATTCTGGTGCGCAGGTCGAATTTAGGCCGGGGTTTTTGTTTGGTCGCCGAAAATGCTATTCACTACGGTCAACCGGAAAAAATGGCCAAAATCAAAAGCCTCGAATCCTGTCTGGTCCCGCGTCACGGTGCCCTTTGCGCCAGCCAGGTTTGCAGTACTTCCGGCAATTCACTGACCAGCAGGGCGTGTCGGCCCGATATCCAGCCGTGGATCGGGCCGATGGGGCGTCCGTCCAGGGCTTCGGCGATGAGCATTTCGGCGGTGACGTGGTCGTTGATGAGGCCGAGTTCGTCTTGCAGTTGCGATAGGGCGGCCAGATAGGGTTTGAGTTTTCGCGGGGGGAGCAGGGGGGCGAAGAACTCGAGCGTGTAGCGCAGCTTTTTGAAGGCGATGCGCATTTTGTGGCGTTCCTCCGGGCTGAGTTCGGCATGCCTTTGCGCCATGCGACGAGCTTTGCGGGCGTGGCTGCGGATTTGCTGTTGGGCGAAGTCCTTGATCGGCAGCGGTAGCGTGTCGCCCAGCGTGTAAACAGCGGCGGTGAATTCGAGCAGCAGGCGCGGGTATTCCTTGACGGCAAGTAGGCCGGTGACCGATTTTCGGGCGCTGCTGGCGCGGCGTTGTGCGGCTTTGCGCAGGCGTTTGATGTCGCGGTTTTCGGGGAAGGCGGCGGCGATGGGCGGCAGGGTTTCTTCGAGGAAGACGTCCCAGTTGCGCGTGTCGCCGAGGGCGCCGGCCAGCGTTTGCCAGGTTTGGCCATAGGCGGCGACAAATTCGGGGGGGAGCACGGGTGCGAAGAGCTTGATCGCCGAGCGCAGGCGGCGCAGCGCAACGCGCGCCTGGTGGATGAATTCCGCTTCGCCACCCGTCAGCAGGCCTTTTTCGTTGCGCTGGAAATGCTCCAGGCAGCCGAGCGCAATGCCGCGAAAGGCTTCGATGGGCGTCTGCTGTTCATTGATCGGCACCGGTTTGCTTTTGAATGGGCGGAGCGGTTCGTTGAGAAACAGGGCGTAGCCGCGTTCGGCCTTGCTGGCGATGGCTGGGTAGAGATCGAGGTCTTTCTGAAGCTGGCGGGTGAGGTTGAAGATGTCGTCGACCTTGCCGGAGAGCAGTTCTAGCTCGATTTCGCAGATCGGCGTCCGGTGCCCGCGGCTTTCGATCTGGCCGCGGTCGATGGCGAGTTCGATGAGCGATTCGCCAAACGGCACGTTCCAGAGCTGACGGCCAAAATCAGTTGTGAAAATGGGTTCGAACTGATGGACGCGCTGTTCGAGAAAGTCGCGAAAATCGTCGGCATCGACATGGCTGAAGTCGAAGATGCCCGGTGTGGCAGGCGCTTCCCATTCGCTGCGCATGGCCAGCCCGCCACTGGCCGGTTCTGCCGATTTGACGGTGCACAGCCATTGCCAGCCCTTTTTGCGGAAACGCAGGGCGACGCGTCGGGCGTGAAGTTCCAGTGTCGGGGTGTCGAAATAGGTGTTGAGCAAATGCAGTTTCTGCGACGGGATGTTGCCGAGCAGCGGATGATCGGCCAGTTTGCGCGCAGCTTTCGGGCTGAGTTGAAGCTTGAGTTCGATTTCGGTGCTCATCGTTCAATTCCTCGGGATGGCGGGGCCGGTTGCGCCGTCAAAGCCCAGTTCGGGCAGGATGGCCAGTTCTTCGGCGGTCTGGACGCCTTCGGCGATGACGGTCAGCCCGATATTGTGCGCGATGCTGCACAGCCCTTTGATGAAAGCCTGGTTACCAGCCTGGGTGTCGATGGCGCGGATAAAGCTGCCGTCTACCTTGAGATAGTCGAGGCCGATGCCGTGCAGGCGGCCGATTTCGCTGAACTGGCGGCCAAAGTGCTCGATGCCGAGGCGGCAGCCGAGCGGACGCAGCGCATCGCAGAAGGCGTGGAAGGCATCGAAATGCTGGAAGACGCCGATTTCCGATACCTCCAGCCACAGGCGCGGGGCCAGCTCCTTGCGGGCGGCGATTTGAGCGAACAGTCGGGCGCGGAAAGCCGCGTCCATAATTGACTCGCCGGACAGGTTGACCGCAACGGCCGGTGCGCCGGCGGCAACACGCTCCAGCGCCAGGCGAGCGGCGGCCAGGTCGAGTTCGGTGGTCATCGACAAACGCGAGGCCATGGGCATGAAGCTGCCGGCCGCCAGCCATTCGCCGTTCTCGGTGGCCTGCAGGCGCAGCGGACATTCGAAGTGGAGCAACTGTCCGGCGTTACCCGCAACCGGGAAGTCGATCAGGCGCAAGCGCTGGGTCTGGATGGCGCCATCGAGCAATTTTTTCCAGTCGGCATTCGAGGTGGCGTGTTCCTCGCTGGCGCTCTCGGCGCGGCACCAGGCCAGCCCGCTCTGCGCTTCGGCCGAGGCCAGCGCGGTGTCGACGCGGGCGAGGACGTTGGCCAATCCCTGGCCGTGCAGATAGATGCCGCTCGCCACGTAGCCGGTGCGCTCACCCTCGATTTGCCCGGCGGCAACCAGGTCGCTGAGTGCATGCAGCAGGATCTCGGCATAGGGCGCCGGATCGTGGACGCCGGGCAGGAGCAGCGCGAAATCCGCACCGTTGAGGCGGGCGGCTGCGGCATTCGGTTTTTCTTCGGTCAGCCCGTTTATCGTGCTGCCGATGCGGCGCAACACCTCATCAGCCGTTTCGCGTCCGGCCCTTTTGTTGATGCCGGCCAGGTCGGCCAGGCGGAGCAGGATCAGCGAGCCCGAGGTGGGCGCATCATCGTCGCTGAGCGCAGCAGCGAGCTGGTTCATGAAATAGTCGCGGTTGGCCAGGCCGGTCAGGCTGTCGAGGTTCGCTTCACGGCGCACCTGTTCGAGACGGGCAGCCTCTTCGGCAAACATCGCCTTGAGGCGAGCGACCATGGCATTCATCGCGCTGGCCAGACTTTTCAGCTCGGGCGTGGATGGTTCGCTGATCGTGGTGAAACGCCGTTCGCTAATGGCTTGCGCCTGCCCGACCAGCGCATCGAGCGGGCGGCGGATGCCGCGCAGGAACTGCATGCCGAGCAAACCCATCAGGCTGCCGCCAATGGCAAACCAGCCCAGCAGCTTGAGGGCACCATCCCACAGTTCGTCGTAGGCAAAATGGCTGTGGCTGACCAGCTCGATGGTGGCGAACTGGTTCCAGCCCGAAGAAACCTGGGCCTGCCCGGGCTGCGAATCAATCGGAAAAAGGCGGATGAACCAGTCGGGGACGTTGCCGGCATCGAGCGGGCTGGCCTTTTCGATCATCGTCTGGCCGTTCGGGTCGATCAGGCGGACATTCGCGTATTGGCCGCTGTCGAATACGGCAGCCACCTGCAGCTCAACCGTCACCGGATCCTTGTCCATTTGCGACATGGCCAGCGCCAGGGTGGCCGCGTTGTCATTGTTCTTGATGGCCAGTTGGTGCTCCAGATAGTGACGAGCCGTCAGGGTGCTGACGATGAAGCTGCCGGCAAAAGCGATAACGGTACTGGCGATGACCGCGAGCCAGAGTTGTCGGAATAAAGACATGTCGATTACCTCACTGGAAGCCTTCAGCGCGCGCCCGGGCCAGCAAATCCTGCCAGCGCGAAAGATTGCTCTTGCTGGCGTTCCTTCGGCGTGGCGTAATAAGCCAGCACCATGTGGGCCTGGAGGAAGGTGCCCGCCGGGCCGGTCAGCGCAGCCTTGACGTAAACCAGACGCAGCTTGTCGACCGGAATGCCGAGGTCGATCAAGGAGTAATACTTGGCAATCGAAAGGTCCTCGCAGTCGCCGCGGGCCTGGCCGATGGTTTCGCTCGGCGTCGCCCAGTAATCGCCCTGGCCCCACACCGACCTGTCGTCGTCGAAGGCAATGCGCTGATTGATGAAGTCATTGACCCGTCGCAAGCGCTCGGCTTCCTTGACCTTGCGCCCCTCGCCCAGCATCTGCTGCCAGTCGCGCAACAAGGGCAGTCGGCTGGCGCCAAAGCGACTGATCAGAGCCTGTTCCAACTGGTCGAAGTCCACGCTTCGTGCCAACTGCAGTCCGCTCAACGAAAGCGTGCTGAAGGCGACGATTATGGCCAGGAAGCGAAACAGCGGAGCTTTTAAAGGCAATGGATGCGTCAAGTCGTTGAATATTCGGGTGGGAAACGTCGGATATTTCACAGTCGCCAGGAGGCGAATCTCTATAATCCGGCCAAAACCTTTCTGGATTATCCCTCATGGCAACAAAAAAAGTCCTTTCCTTGCTGTTGACCGCAGCATTTCCTGTACTTGTCTGTGCGGCGGACTCGCTCTCGAGCGGCGTTGCAGCCCCCGCCACCCTCAAAGAAATAGCCCAGCGCGCCATCCTCAACAGCCCCGAAGTCACCTCAAAATGGCACGCCTACCGCGCCGCTGACGAAGAAACCGGCGTTGCCCGCGGCGGCTACTACCCGCGCGTCGACCTCACCGCCGGTGCCGGTCGCGAAAGCCTGAGCCAACCCACCGTCGCCGACCGCGACTACACCCGCAGCGGCGTCATGCTCAGCCTCAACCAGATGCTCTTCGACGGCTTCGCCACCCGCAACGAAGTCCGCCGCCTCGACAAAGCCCGGCTGGTCCGCTACTACGAACTCCTCGACGCTTCTGAGACCACCGCCCTCGAAGCCGGTCGCGCCTACCTCGACGTCCTGCGCTACCGCCACCTCGTCGACCTCGCCAAAGACAACTACATCCAGCACAAAGCCACCTACGACCAGATCGAACGCCGCACCCAAAGCGGCGTCGGCCGCCGCGTCGACTTCGAACAAGCCGGCAGCCGTCTGGCCCTCGCCGAAATCAACCTGATCACCGAAAGCGCCAACCTCCACGACGTCAGCGCCCGCTACCAGCGCCTCGTCGGCCTCCAGCCCGCTGCCGCCATCGTCCCCCCGGCCGAACTCAACGGCGCCATCCCGGCCCAAGCCAAAATCGCCCTCGACACCCTGCACCGCAAAAACCCCGCGCTG